>DAOWNX010000128.1 GCA_030642335.1 Caldisericota bacterium | reverse complement strand
TGTCTGTAGGGCTGCGGGAATTTTTATTTTTATCCATTAATTATCAACCCATAGCATTTTTTATTGGAAACGCAGCGATTTTATTTCCTTGTTTGACTCTTTTGCATGGTGTAGAACAAACAGAAAAAGAAGTGCATCTACGCATAAAAATGCCCAAAAGGATGCGTCTATACTCTGTTGTAATATTCCTTGTAGCTCTCTACCCGGCATTAAAAGGTAAATATATCAGTTCTTTGGAGCTTTTATTTTATGCATCTATGATATACGTTATACTCATTGTAATAGGTAAGATTTATACACTTGGCAAAGAACGACGGCCAAAAATAAGAGCACTTATACTGTTATTTGGAGTTTCTATGTTTTTGTCCTTATTTGTAAGAAGTTTCGGATTAATACAGAGCAGTAATACATACACTATTTATAGATTGATAAACTATTCAGGCAGAGTTGTTTTGCTTGTTTTGCTCTTTTTTGAATTCCGGCGTATAGGATTTATTGAAGCCAAATTCAAAAAAGAAGTTGTTCTACATGCTGTCGAGGCGCGTTTTACAAAAAGCACGATTAAAACTTATATCATTGTTGCAATTGTAGCCAGTATTTTAACATATTTTATGCTTTCTGCGTTACAATTCACCTTCGATGCATACATTAAGGATGAATTTTTGCGTTTGTCTCAAGATACAACCATTGTAAATTTTGCACTTAAGGATGAGTTTGATGAAATACGGAGCGATTTGACATTTCTTTCTAAAAACAAAAAAATTGCAGATTTTTCTCAAGATGCAAAAGCCGACATGGAAAAATTTTATAATACGAATAAAGAGCTTCTATTAGGCGTATCACGTATTGAGAGAGATGGGAAATTGATTTTTGAATACCCGGATAAAGGTGACATCGGAAAAGATATTTCAAATGAACCGCACGTAAATATGGCACTGGCAACGCACGGAGAAGTGATGTCGGATCCGATAAGAACTGTTGATGGTTCTGTAGGGGTAGTTTTCCACGAACCTGTTTTTAAAGACGGAGAGTTTGACGGTATCGTTTCAGCATTGATAAATCTGGATTTTTTTGATAAGCAGATTGCTGAAGTTGTGCAACCAGAAAAGCATTTTATTTTTTTAGATCCTTCCGGAACGATTGCATATTCAACTCAAAGTAAATTTTTATTGAACAATGTAAAAGAGATATTGGGTTGTTATCCTGCAGATTTAGATGGTGTTATAGATACAAGCCTTGGTCAAATTTTTGTAAAAAGCTCCTCGATAGAATTATTGCCGGGCAAAATTTACACTGCAGCGGAATGGACACACCAGGGAGTTTTTTTTAAACAATTCATAGCTCAACATTTTGGATATTTTTTTATGCTGTTAGCTTTTATTATTGGGTTTGTTGTTCTTTTAAGGAAGACCTGGGGTCTCTCAGAGGAACACACTAATGAACTCAGGCTGATTATCGATAAAGAAATGAAGGATCTCAGAATTCTTTCAGATAGACTTTCTGGGGTTATAGAATTTTTCCCCAACATAAATATTAGCCAGGATATAGATGTATTTAGCGAAAAGCTTCTTGATATAGCGCTTACCCTTCTTGACCAAGGAGAAGCAGGAAGCGTAATGTTAAAGGAGGGAGATGGCTACAAATTCATGGCATTAAGAGGATATGATAAATCAGCACTTGCTGGTATTTATTTGACCAGTAAAGAGGTGGTGGTTTCTAAAACGGATAAACCTGTAATAATATCGAATATTTTTAGCAATGTTCGTACTCGTATGCGATACAGGCCAGAAACCAAAAAAGCGATGGAAAAATCTGGCTCTAGCCGGATAAAAGCGACAATTCATGCTCCTTTTGTTATTGACGAAGAATATATAGGCGGCTTGTTTATTGATAATTTTCATTCAGAGAGTGCTTTTTCTGAAACGGACTTGAAAATTGTTTCCTCGATATCAAAACTTGGATTGGTGTACCTCAGGAATATGTTCCTTCTCAGAAGGGCTCAAAGCGCAGAAGAAAAATTTTTCCGTGCAATTACTTCATTCGCAGAACTTGACATCCGAATGAAAGAAAGCGAATTTTTTGACAGGATTCTTGATATTGGGCGAAGTCTTGTACCGGCTGCAGATGCGGGAAGTATCACGTTAAAAAGCGATGATCATTTTAGATATGTAGCAGTAACTGGGTTTGATAGAGACGTACTTTTAAACACTATTCTAAAAAAAGAGGATGCTTTTATTCCTTCTATAAAAGAAGCTTCTGTTACAAAAAAGATTGTTCTTCATGATAAAAATATCAGCGAAGAGTTGAAGGTAAGGTTCTCTAAGGCAGGTGCGGATAAAATTAAGCAGACGCTTATTGCCCCGATTATCGCAAGGGGTGAATATTTTGGAGCTATTTTCCTTGATAGTTTTAAGGACGGGGAGGTTTTTACCGAAGAAGACCGTTATATAACAACTGCTCTATCCAAACTTTCTTCTGCTTTTGCTTCAAATTTGATTTCCTACGGCAAATTAGAGGATTTAGTCGGCTTTAATGAGATATCGCTTTCTTTATTTCATAAAATGGATCCAAAGAAAGGACGCGAAGAGGTTATTAAAAAGGCGTTTGAGATTCTTTTTAATTTATATCCAAATGAGATTGAAGAGGTGGGCATTGGCGAGAGAAGAGACAACGTCATTGTACTGGCTAAATTCAACGGGCAGCGTATTGAAAAGTATTCTTTGAAGAAAAAAGACAAAGGGTTAATAAGAAATGTCCTTGAAGAGAGACATTCTTTCTTCGTATCTCCTTTTTCTCCATTTGAACTATCCGAAAAAAATGAAAAAGAGAAAAAGTATTGGGCAGAAGCCGTAGTTTTCTCTGGCAAGGAAGAGATTCCAATTTTCCGCATACGCTTTAACAAAACGAAAATGTTTAGCATAGAAGAAAAAGAGTTTTTTGAAAGATTTGGGCGGGAAATCATTGTAATATACGGCTCTGCGCTTTCATTTGAGGAGATAAAGGAACTGTTTATAAAATACATTACTTCTCTTGTTAATGCAATTAACTCCCGGGATCCGTATACAAAAGGGCACTCCGAAAGAGTTGCGTCCCTTTCTTATCTCATTGGAGAAAAAATGAAGCTCGTTAGGAGCGAACAAAGGAAGATTTTATTTGCTGCGATACTTCATGACATCGGGAAGATTGGCGTCCCCGAAGAAATTCTTGCAAAGCCCGGGAAATTGACGAAAAAAGAATATGAAATTGTGCAGAAGCACAGTGAAAGTGGGAAAAATATTGTTTTTCCGATGGATCCTGAGATTGCGGAGATAATAGCAGCACATCACGAGAGATGGGATGGAGCAGGTTATCCAGCGGGTTTAAAGGGGGAAGAAATTCCAATACATGCACGTATTATTGCCGTTGCAGACGTATTTG
>DAOWNX010000158.1 GCA_030642335.1 Caldisericota bacterium | reverse complement strand
GGTTTGCAATTGCTAATATGCCTTTGCAAAAAGCGATACATGAAGAAGTATCGCTCATTTTGGGTGAAGTACCAGTACTTCCCTATGAAATGACATCGTCAAAAGAACTTGCAAAAAGTGTAGCAAATGCCTTCAAAAAATGTAATGCAGTCATGCTTGCAAACCATGGAGTAATTACTGTTGGTGATACGCCTGAGAAAGCATTCAGGAGAGCCGAAGAGCTTGAGAATATTTGTATATCAACTCTTGTTGCCAATACTTTTGGTGGAGCAAAAGAAATACCTGCCGATAAACTCAAAGCGCTATTTTCGATGTTTTACAAGAAAAAATAGCTTGTTTAATCCTGTTTGATTATATAATAGATGTTTTCCTCATATCTTTCTACGAGAACATGAGGAGCATTTATCGTGTAATAAAGATTCCTTTTCTTTTTGCCAAAATCCAGGACAATATGAAACACCTCTATTTCCTTATTGTTGATTATTCTCTGCTCTTTGCCGAGATTATAAACAGAGCAGTATGCAAATAATGATGTGTATGGGTGGTAATCGTATATGTATGCCTCTTTTTCTTCAAAATTAAACCCGGAGAAGAGAAATGGCAACGCCTCGTCAGGATATGTGTTTTCATTGCTTTTCAAATTATATTTTCTTATTCTACTACTTTCTTCAATACTGATTTGTATTGTTTTTTCAAAAAAATTTGCTTCTAAAAATGTAAGTACATCATTTGTCTTGTAGTTCCCAATAAATTTTAAGGGCTTAAATGTTGTTTTGTCTATCCATAAAGTGGCGTTTTTTGTGCTTTCGCTTATTTTTAAAAGATCGTTTTCAGTTGCAATAATAATTGTCATTTCGTCTATCTTTTCGTTTTTGTCTATAGAGTAAATTTCATAAATATAATTTCCTTCAGGCATTGCTTCTTTTTCGCTAAAATGTGCAGGGGGCAGATCCACTGTGTTATTTTTGCAGCCGGGAAGAATAAACAGAAGCAAAACGAGCAGCAATATCGTTCTTCTTATATTTTTCATCTTCTTTGCAAGACAAAGGGGAAATTGGTAGTAAATTCCATTTCCAGCACAACTCCTTATTTCATAATTTTTATTTTGCAAAATA
Source organism: Caldisericota bacterium (assembly GCA_030642335.1). Lineage (GTDB taxonomy): Bacteria > Caldisericota > Caldisericia > Caldisericales > Caldisericaceae > UBA646. Next base: position 1,512 of record DAOWNX010000158.1, on the reverse strand, counting down.
TTTATAGCACTTCCTATGTAAAAAACAAATTCTTTAGAGAATTAGCAGATTGCAGCATAATAATAGAAAAAATTTTGCTTTATCAAATTGAATATTGCCATATATCTAAATAACTGTTGCCCGCAATTGTTTTTTGTATAAGCAGATAGAAATAATAAATAGTACCGAGGCAATAATAGCGACGAATACCTCTGTAGGAACAAGAGCAATTTTATGCATTTGGTACATTACAACTATGGTATTCACTCCAGTATGAACAAGAGAGATAATAAGATAGTAAAGAAAGAACTTTTTCCTTGTTGCCCCATACATTATGAGACTCGTTGAAGATATGTGAAATATTACGGCAAACAATCTCTCTACTATTGCTATAACAGAAAAAGAGGTAACAGAGCTGAGTAAAAATGTAGCTTCAATAAATCCGAACCCTGCGCCGGCAGATGCACCTGAAAGGATTTTATCCTTACGGAAAAATATGACAAGCACCTTAAAAAATTCTTGTACAAAACCTGATATAGATGCATACAAAAATGCTTTTAATATATCACTCCAGGCATTCCAGAAGAGCGAATTTACAAGAAGGCGTTGTAGCGGCATTTGTACAATAAATATAGATAAGAAAGCAGTGCCACCTAATAAAAAGGGTTTGTAATAATGCATGTCTATACGTTTTCTGAAATTAAATAATGAAAATGTAAAAACTGAATAGACCAAAAAAAATACAATAATACCTATCTTTACAGGAATTAAATTCATATTTTATCTTTCAATTCAACCGTTTTAATGTTGTATTTTCCTAACAATGAATTCTTTTTAAAATTCTTTCTTTTTCAAAGTGTAGTAAGATGCAGCAAGGGAAAAAATGATTATCCCAATTCCACAAATAAGTGGAGGAAAGTAGATTGTTCCCGTTTGAAAAATTTTTGCACTAACGTACAAGTTTACTATGCTTATCCAATGCATTCCTTTGATAGATGCGATGGGGATGGTTATAATAATGGCTGCAAATGCTGCAAATGTTGCTTTTAAACGGTCGTTGATAAGAGTGGAAAAGAGAATGGCAATGGCAGCCGTGGCAAATGTGCCTATCACAGCATATAAAAGTCCTATATTAAGAAGACGCATATTAACATTTAAGGGAATGCTATTTGAAAGAAGTGGAAGGAGATATGTGGGAATAACGATGCTTATTATTAAAAATGCAAATACAACAATAACTTTTGATAGTAAAATTGATTTTCTTGTGACAGGACGCGAAAATAGGAAAATACTGCTCTTTCGTTCTGTTTCGCCGGCAATAGTTCCGATTGACATAATGATACCAAAAAATATAGCAAACTGCAATAAGTTTTTACCAAACCACTGGGAAAAGATAAAGAAGTTTATGTTTTTAAGATTTGGCAGCATTTTGTTTAGTTGATCCGTTAACCATCCGGGAACAGCAGGATTATTGAATAGTTCACCGGGAATCTGCGAAACCATGTTATAACCGTACGGAATAAGAAAAAATGC
>DAOWNX010000114.1 GCA_030642335.1 Caldisericota bacterium | reverse complement strand
TACAAGATTGTATTTTCTTTAGAAGGGGCGCTTGACGAATATACAAGACCTGTTCACTGCGTGGTAAACAGCAGCGTTAAGAAAGTAGAGGCATTAACTGGCATAGAGATGATTGATTTTCCTGAGACTGGCAAGTTAGAGGCATTTTATACTGACGGACTCAGATCTCTTATGTATAATATAAAGGCAGAGAATATGCTTGAGAAAACGCTTCGTTACCCCGGATATGCCAATATTATGAGTGCATTTAAATCTATTGGGCTTTTAAATGATGAATATCGCAAACTTACCGCAAAGCTTTTATTTCCTGTGTGGAAGATGAAACCTGAACAAGGTGATCGTGATATTACTATAATGAAGATAATGGTTAGCGGAAGGAAGGAATATGACAAAGTTACTTATGAGTGGTATCTATTTGATAGATTTGATGAAAATAAATGGCTTCACTCTATGGCAAGAACTACTGGTTTTCCTTGTGCTATTGTGGCAAGGCTTATTGCAGACAATAAATTCTCTGAAGCAGGGGTGTTTGCTCCAGAGATGCTTGCTTCTAATGATGTTATATTTTGTTACATTATTGATCAGCTTGCAGAAAGAGGTGTTCACTTTAAAGAAAAGGTTGTTGTAGAAAAAGGATATTTTAAGTAGAGTGGAACAAGTTTCGTTGATAATTTATGAATGAGGTGTTGTTGAAATGCAACTTGTAAAAAGTACTGAATAAAACGTGGATAAAAAAAAGATAAGGAGACAAAAGCCTGTTTATCTTGTAAGTTTTTGAGTGCTATTCTTGCAAATCTCTAACTTTTTGCCTCTCCTCAGAACAAAGTGATTTCTAAATGGATTAAAAGGGCTTTTTCTACTTCTTCCAGTTTTACATTCCTTAGACCCTATTTAGGAGGACTTTAGCATATACAATTGAGAATGCTGCATAACAATAAAATCTACGTTCAAAACTATTTATTTTATTACAATTTGGTAATTTAAGAAAATTTGTTTTTACTCTCCCTTTTTATTTTATTGTCTTTGCAAGTATCTCCAAATTCATTAATGGAGTTTTGAGTAATCTGGATGCAAAAGTAGCAGGTTTGTGATATGGAAAAATTTTTTATTTTAAAACCAGTCTGATCCTTAAATTCTCACTTGCACTTGGCAAAGTGAAATTTTTATGGTAAAATAGTAAATAAAAGTGAGAATGATCGATTTGTTGTCAAGGATTGCAGGAAACTTCTCATTAGATGAGCTTTTGGTCTTCTCAGTTTTATACACTAAACATGGTTAAAACCACAAGGATGGTGCATATAAATGAGAAATAATTTAATGGATATTCTCAAAAAGATGTCCAAGAAGGGTGATACTTTTATATTTGAAGAATTATCCGAACTTATAAAAATTGACAAGAAGATACTTTGGGAAGTAGTTTCGAAACTTGAGCAAAGAGGTTACGTAAAACGAGTGGAGAAAGGCAAATATATCATTGTTCCTTTAAGTGCAGATAAAGGAGCATATACTCTCCACGAATTTATAATTGGGTCTGTACTTGTTAAGCCATATGCAATTGCCTATTGGAGTGCATTAAATTATTACGGGCTCACTGAACAGATTCCTCTTACTGTATTTATGCAAACAACTTCCTGGAAAGAAAAACAGGAAATTGAAGTTTTTGGAGTTAAATACAAAATCGTAAGAGTAAAACAAGAAAAGTTCTTTGGGATAAGAAAGGAATGGATTGGCGATACACAGATAAACATAAGCGATAGAGAAAAAACTGTAATAGATTGTTTTGATAAGCCTCAATATTGCGGAGGGGCGATTGAGGTAATTAAAGCGCTAAGAAGCGGAAGAAAAGAACTTGATTTCCAAAAGTTAGCAGAATATGCAAACCAGATTGGAAATTCTGGCGTAATTAGGCGGCTTGGTTACATTTGTGATTTACTGAAAATAAGGATCAAATTAACTCCTCCTAAAGTGCGCAATTATCTGTTGCTTGACCCCACAATGCCGAGAGAGCAAAAGAAGAGTGCAAAGTGGAAATTGATTATTAACATTGATGAAGAAATTATCGGAGATCTTTAAGTGATAAGGAGCATTGAATTAAAATCAATTGCAGTAAAGCGCCAAGTTCCTCTTGCTATGGTAGAGCGGGATTATGCACAGAACTGGCTGCTAAAATATTTAAACGAAATAAATATGGCATTAAAAGGTGGAACGGGTTTAAGAAAAGTTTATTATAAGGAATATAGGTTTTCGGATGACCTTGATTTCACTTTGTTGGGAAATATTAGCAAAATTGTCTTAACCAACAAAATTGTTAAAGCCACTCAAAAAGCAAAAGAGGAAAGCGGCATTAATTTTTCAGGGATAACTGATCCAGATAAAACTAAAACTGGTTATAGGCTCAAAGTAGGTTTCAGGATATCGCAAACAATGAATGTCCGACTTGATATTACTACGCTTGATAATGAGGAGGTCGTTTTACCAGTTGCCGAAAAAAGTATAAATCACCTTTTTCCGGACTACTTTGATGGAGTTATTAAAACTTATGATATTAATGAGATTTTAGTCGAAAAAATCAGGTCAATTTTTCAAAGAGGTTTTCCAAGGGATCTCTATGATGTATGGTATCTAATAAGGGATGACATAAAAATAAACAAAGAATTATTAAAGAGAAAGTTTGAATATAAAGGAGTTAAGATAAATACCTCAAAGTTAAAATCTGAAAGAGAAAAAATTAAGAGTGGTTGGCTTAAATCATTGAATAAACAGATCCACGATGTACCAGATTTTGATCTGGTTTTTGACAAAGTTTCAGAAACACTAAGAAAATATGAATTGTAGAAATTTATCCGTATTTTTAAAATTTGTTTCCATTTTTATCTTTTTGCATTATTCTGTCTGAAATAATTTTTTTTTGATTGTTTGAGTGTGGGGAAGCTGTACATAAAAATTTGTAATTCGTTTTGAAATTTTATGAAAGGTTGAGTAATAATTGGGAAATAAAAAAAGGGGGCTTCCCCCCTTTTTTTATATGATTTCTTTTAGTTTAGAGATTCTTTTTTCTCTGTTTTTTACAAAGCGTTCTATCCCATTAAAGACATGTTTTTCGTTAAGGTGTGCTTCTTCGGTTACTTCGGCAAGGGTACCGCCCGTTCTCCATTTGTTGTCCCAGTCTGATGAGAGCGAATATTCTTTTACAACGGGGTTTGCAATCCAGTGGTACATCAGCTTGATTGACTCATTTGTGATAACCATTGCATCGTTAAACTGTTTCCATGGCAATACCTTGTTTTTGTATTCGTTTGATTCTCTCCTGAACAGTTCATAGCTTGGCGCGGCAACGATACGCACGTTGAGGTTTATGTTTTTTAATTCATCTATTATATTTACGACGCTGAGCGTTGAGCTTGTGCCCTGTACAATGACTGTGCCCATTTTTTCTTTGCCTTCTTCAAAATCTTTAAGAATGTATGCACCGTGAGCTGCTTCAAAATATGATCCCAACCCCCTTGCTCCTCTGTCCGGTATTGTAATGCTCGGTCGTGTCAGGACAAGAGCAATAATCGGTACGTCAAGTTGCAATGCCTTTCCCAAAAGTACGGGTACTTCGTTGTGTTCCCATGGTATAAGATCTATGACTTGCCCCTCGGGGAACATATCCCTTACACCCGGTGCATATATACCGAAGTGTGTCCTTGAATCATCTGCTGTTTCGGGGCCTG
>DAOWNX010000066.1 GCA_030642335.1 Caldisericota bacterium | reverse complement strand
TTTTCTTTGTCATTCCGGGCTTGGTCCGGAATCTCTCTTTTATATTACTGTGGAACTGCCACGTCACTTCACTTCGTTTCGTTCACTTGATTCTGCGAATCAAGGAAAAGAGCGCAGTGACGAAAGGCCCGTCACCATGGGATTACCACGCTCCTTGCGGTCGACTTGGCGTAATGCATGCCAAGGAAAAGAGCGTAGCGACTGTTTTTTACGAAGCGATTTTGTTTCTTAAGGAGTATAATCTTCTTATTGTTTCAGCGTTTGTTATAATGCCAAGGATAATAAGCGTGTAAAAAATTTGGTTGGATAGTGCACCTATCATAATTAAAAGTAATCTTATATCTCTTCCAAGCCGCACTTTCGGCTTTTTCCTGCTCTTTTTGAAAATAGAATCATATTTAGTAGCCGTGTAACTGTTCATAAAACTGCCAGCAAGGGCAATGAACCCTATAATCCATATTGTTATGTTATTATGTAATCTCCACAGTCCATATGTCATTCCCAAAATAATCAGGGCATCTGCATACCTGTCTAACACCGCATCGAACCATGCCCCATATTCTGTCTGTTGAAATTTAAGCCTTGCCACTTCGCCATCACAGCCGTCAATGATTGAAGCAGATTGAGATAGAAGTCCCCCGATTACAACATAAAGGTAACTGCCAAGTGAAAAAAAATAAGAGGAAAGCAAGCATAAGGCAAAGCTAAAAAAGGAAATTGAATTTGGTGTCAGTTTCGTTTTTACGAGGAGTTTTGAAATTTTGATGGATATAGGCCTGTTTAGAAATCTTGATACAGGACCGTCTGTTAACTTTGTTAATCTTTTGCATAAAATCTTTTCAGCTTCTCTAAAATCTTCTTTCGTATCGATATCAATCCAGAAATTTTCTTTTATATCAAAGTATCTCATTTTTCCTTTTTTTGACAAGATGTGGATTCCGCCTGAGAGTGTTTCGTCACCCTTTTTAATACTTTCCTTGAGTGCGTCAAAAAGGGATTGGTTGCACAAAAACATCCCGCAGTCGATACCGTTATAATTTTTTATTTTTTTTCCGATATCTACTATTCTATCATTTTCTATTTTTACTTTTGTGGCATCGTTTAAATCAATATGTTTTTTTGGTGCCTTATCAACAACTAAAATACATTCCTCGCTGGATAATTTTGTCTTAAGTAATCTCTTCAGCGTATCAGCTTCAAATATGTGATCTGACATAAGTAACACGAACTTTTTGTTTATAAAGTCTTTGCCTTGCAGTACGGAGATGCCATTTCCTTTTTCCCATTCTTTGTTTTCTATATAATTTATTTTAACGCTGTATTTTTCTCCATTTCCCAATTTTGTTTTTATCTTTCCTGCGAGGTATCCTGTAATGATTACAAATTCAGTGATGCCTGCTTCTCTCGCAGTTAAAATAACTCTTTCTATGAAGGAGAGCCCTAAAAGTTGAGCAAGGGGCTTTGGCTCATTATCGGTAAAATCTTTGAGCCTGCTGCCCCTTCCTGCTGCAATAATTAATGCTTTCATTTATTACCTTTCACGTTTTCCCTGGATGAATTCTTCTACCATTTCTTTTGCTTTTTCATCAGGGAACTGTTTAGGAGGATGTTTCATTGTATATGCGGAGATTGACGTAAGTATGCCTCCTGTCTTTCTTTCTAACGCTAATTTTGTGCATCGGATTGCGTCAATTGTGCAACCTCCGGAATTTGGCGAATCCTCTACATCAAGTCTTAAGTCCATATACATTGGAACTCCACCGAAGAGTTTGCCTTCCATCCTTATAAAACAGATTTTATTATCCTTTTGCCATGGCACATAATCAGAAGGGCCGATGTGAATGTTATTTGGATTTAAGGGCTTATCTAAAACAGATTGTACTGCCTCTGTTTTAGATATTCTCTTTGTTTTCAGCCTTTCCTGAGAGAGCATATTCAAAAAATCTGTATTTCCCCCTGTATTGAGCTGGTAGGTTCTTTCTAATTTTACTCCTCTGTCTTGAAACATCTGCGTCAGGATTCTATGCGTGATTGTTGCTCCAAGTTGTGATTTTACATCGTCGCCCACAAGTGGAAGATTTTTTTGTCTGAATTTTTCCGCGAATTCCTGAGTAGATGCAATAAACACAGGCATACAGTTTATGAGGGCAATGTTTGCTTTTAACGCACATTCCGCATAAAATTTTGCTGCTTTTTCTGAGCCCACTGGGACATAATTCATCAAGATTTCTGCTCCACTTTCTTTTAATAGGCGTACTATATCTTCCTCTTCTGCTTCTTTTTTATCAGAGATAATAAAAGTTTGATCTTCCGGATAATTCTTCATATGCGGAGCAACACCATCTAAAACTTTTCCCATTGCTACTTTTACTCCTGTTTTAGGAATATCTTTATAGAATGTCTTTGTGCAATTTGGTTTAGCAAACATTGCTTCGCTTAAATCCTTATCTACTTTTCTTTTGTCAATGTCAATAGCAGCTACAATCTCTATATCAGATGGTTTGTATCCCCCAATGTTCCAATGCATCAGTCCTATTGCATCTTCTTGATTTTTATTTCTGTAGTAATGGATTCCTTGAATTAAAGAGCTTGCACAGTTACCGATGCCAACGATGCCTACTTTTATTGTTTTCATCGCACCACCCCCCCCTTGATTAATAGTTCCTTCCATCTAAAGATGGTTGTTCTTAAGACATCAAATCTTTCTTTGCAGATTTATTTCATATTTCTTTGAGGACTCAACTACTTTTAATTGAATTGCACCGTGCCTACTCTTCAAAGATTTTGCCACTCATTTACCAAACCATAGCATCTCTATTATTCAGAGATACTACTTTTTTTCAACATATTTTTGTAATCTTTTTATCTGATTGGGCAGTAGTTTCATATGTGTCGAAACTTAGTCAAGCTTTACATCACATTATATATCATTTTTATCTGGCGGTCAAGGAAAATTATTTTTAATAAAAACATATTTTGAAATAAATTAGGATTAGGCAAGTTGACGCGAGGTTTTTAAGGTAATTTAATTATTTGCTATAGATATATTGTAAGTGAGAAATTGTTATATTATAATTATTTTTTATATGTTTCAGCAAGTTTTGCGTAATCAACTGCATGTTTATGGATTGATTTTCTCTCTTCTTTTGTGAGTAGGCGCACAATCTTTGCAGGAATGCCAACAGCAAGGCTTCCTTTTTGTATCCTCTTGTTTTCTGCAACCAGCGCATTTGCTCCAATAATTGATTCTTCTTCAATATGAGCGCCTGAAAGTATAATTCCTCCCATTCCGACGAGGCAATTTTTTTCTATTACTGCAGCATGTATGATTGTGCTATGCCCGACGGTTACGTAATCCTTTATAATGCAGGGTGTATCGTTATCTACGTGAATTACCGTATTGTCCTGTATGTTTGTCTCCTTGCCAATATGGATTGGCGCGGTGTCTCCGCGCAAAACAACGCCGTACCATATACTTGCATTCTTCTGAATTGTTACATCTCCAATAATTACTGCGGTTTCTGCGATGAAAGCAGTTTTGTCTATTTTTGGTTTTTTTCCATTGTACTCAACAATCATCATCTGCCTCTATTTTAGGAAGATTTCTGTGCCACAGAATGGGCATCTTATCACACCTTTTCCTGCAAGTTCAAGTTCGCCGCCACAGTTCGGGCATTTATGCATATCCATCTTTGACATATCCTTTGAAACAAGTTTTCCTTCTTTCCAGTTTACATATCCTGTGAACAATCCTTTTCCTACAAGATCTTCAAGATAATTTCTAAATATATCCCTTGTTAGTCCTGTCTCTACTATGAGATTATTTATCATTACGGTGCCTCTTGTTTCAACTGCATTTAGTATTTTTTGTTCAACAGTCACTTTTTTTGTTTCTTTTTCTTCTCTCCTGCCCTGTATAAAAATATAAGCCCCGATGATTGCAGGAAGTATCACAAGTATAATAAAGCCCATCATAGTTGCTCCGGGGCTTCTTGCGCCGGTAGTTGTAAAAAGCCATGCAGCAAATGCTATTGCAATGAGTAAAAATGCAATGCCTAAAAATTTGCTTTTATTCATTTTGACTCTCCTAAAATATTTTCTATATTATAAAGAATATGTATTCCCTCGAGGTGTTTTGCTATTATGTCATTTTCGCCTTTCTTGATTTCTACACTTTCTCCCACAAAGGAAATTTTAGAAAGTTTTTCTATATCGCTGTTGTTCATTCTTACGCAGCCGTGGGATAAATTCCTTCCCGGGGAAAGTGGTTCGTTTGTGCCGTGAAGGCCGTATCCTGAAAGAGAAATTCCCATCCAGCAAATGCCAAGACCATTTTCCTCATCTTCTATGTAGGGTTTGTATGTTTTTCCCTCGAAATACCAGTTTGGATTATGGATGATGTTAATAATGCTAAATGTGCCTGTCGGTGTTTCACTTTCTCCGCTCTTTCCGATGCAAACGGGAATAACTTGCTGAATTTCATTACCTTCTTTGACATATAAAAGGCGATACGCTTTATTTACCACGATAGTTCTGGTTATACTTTTGCTTACAGGCGCGACGCTTGCAAAAATGATAAACAATATAATAAATGCAATAATTTTCTTTATTTTCCGATTGTTTTTCATAGTTAAATTATATGCATAATATTTCGTTTTCCAAAACAATACACTATAAAAAGAAAAAGAGATGGAAAACAAATTAATTTGTTTTCCATCTCTAAAGTTTTATGGTAAAAATTAACCTAAATATTTAACAAACTCTTCTTTTGGCTTTCTTTCTGGTGCAGCAGGTTCTTTTACAGGATAACCCAGGGGAGTTACTGTTGTAACAAGGTGATTTTGAGGCATATTAAGTATTTGTTTGATATTTTTTCTGTTCATATCTGCAGTCCAGCAGGTGCCTAAATCGTAGAAACGTGCTGCTAACATGAAGTGATAAGATGCAATACATCCATCTTCCATGGGTCTGCTTGTTTCGTCAGGGTCTACGCAAATTGCAACGGCCATAGGCGCACGGGCGATAGGGGCACTCCCCCCTCTTACATTGGCAAGCTCTTCCAATGTTTTTTTATCCGTTACTACTATAAAATAAAATGCTTGTGAATTACTGGCAGTCGGAGCGTATCTGGACAGTTCAAATACTTCATTAAGAGTATCTTTGGGAATTTCTTTGTCTTTGAATTCCCTTATACTTCTTCTTTTCATAAGCAATTCTTTGCCGTTTAACGCTTTCTCATTTTCATTCATTTTTCATCTCCTCCTTTTAATCCTATTTGATACATGGTTTTATCTGTATATTTACTTTTAGTACTTATATCATTTTATAATTCAGTACTAAAATGTCAAGAATTTGTATCTTTTTACGGCCAGTAATACATTGTTACGGTTCGAGTATCGTTATCCCAGTCAACAACTCCATCAAGGTGTTCTGCTATGAATCTTAACGGAAGATAAGTTCTTCCATTAAGGATGATTGGGGTTACTTTATTGTTCTCTGGGTCTATCTGCATTTTAATACCATCTACTACTGCCGTATTGTTATCTATTGTAAGGA
>DAOWNX010000004.1 GCA_030642335.1 Caldisericota bacterium | reverse complement strand
GCCAGTAATCTATTTCTGACGGTGCTCCACCAACTGCAAATACAATTGTTACCTTTTCCGGTATAGGTTCAGCAGCCATAGCAATTGTTATTGTTCTCGTTTTAGGATACCAATCTACTTCGCATCCTAAAGATTCTGCAACAAAACGGAGCGGAAGCATTGTTCTATCATTTCTGATGATCGGCTTTACATTATGATTATCTGGATCTATCCACTCTTCCATTTCATTTATCTTTGCCTTCGGGTTATCTATCCAGAGCTCAATAATCGTGTCTTTGAAGTTTATTGTAACCTTTCTCTCTATACCATTCCAACTTATGGTCCCGCCTAATATTTCTACAATTGCACGTATAGGCACAACCGTCCTTCCCCACTCTGCAATAATTACTGGTGTTGTCCCTCTACCTGGATCTATCTCCTGCTCTACACCATTCACCACCATATATGGATTATCAGGGTGTAAAGAGATAAGAGTGCCTTCTTGAGCCAGTGCCGATGGTGACGAAGAGGGTACTGCTGAATAACCCATAGTAAAAATTAAAGCAATGCATACAACCAACAAAACAATCTTTCTCATGTGATACCTCCTTTTTGTTCCTTTCCTTTAAAGGAAAAATAAAAATTTTGACTCTTTGTCATACTAGTCTCTTGAACAACTTCAAATAATCTAGTGCATGTCTCGTTGTAAGAAACTTTTTTTCAACATTCTCATATCCTTCCTCGCCAAATTTCACCCGTTTGTCATTATTCAACAAAAGCTCTTCAATCCTTTCCACAGCTTCCTCGTTAGAATTTATTAGATACCCATTTTCTCCATCCTTGATCTGTACTCTTATTCCACCAACGTTTCCTCCAACAACAGCCTTTCGCTCCCACAATGCCTCTGATACTGTAAGTCCAAAACCTTCACGAAGCGATTTCTGCATTACAACTGTTGCGCTTCTTTGGAATGCATTTACCTCGACACTCCCCACTCCATCAAAATTTGTAAGTACAAAGAGAGCTTCGTCTTCTCCTGCATGTCTTAATGTCCTTTCATAGAACTCCCATCCTTCAGGATCGTCCGTAGCCATTGAACCAATTAATACAAGTTGGACATCAGAAAATTTTTCCTTTACACTCCTATAAACATCAATCACTCCAATAGGGTCTTTCCAGGGATCAAAGCAAGAAACCTGAAGAAGAATTGGTTTAGATAAATCTAGGCCATATGAACAAATAACTGCAGTTATTTGTTCATCCGTAAGATTTTTATTCTTCTCAGAAAAAGGGTCAATAGAAGGATATATAACTACACTATTCTTCTCACAGTTCATGCCTTTTGCAAAAGTATCCATACTAAAGATTGTCTTATCATAAAGAGGTAAAAATTCCTCGGCAAAGTCTCTTGCCTGAGCAGAAGGAGTAGTGGTATCAATATGACAACGCCATGCCCATTTGGTTTTTTTGTTCTTTAAAAAAAATGGGAGAGCCATTGGTTGCGGGTCATGCACAACAATGATATCAAAATCTTCTTTAAATTCCTCTGCGTTCTTCGCACTAATAAGAGTATAGTATTCCTTCTAGTTATTACTTATAATTGCATCCTTTCCCTGAAACATATTGTGGGGCTTTTTAGTAATATTAAAAAATCTATCATCGCCATCAATTGTATACCAGTGGATATTTATTCCTGAAGACTTTAAGAGAGGAATTATAGAGTAGAAAAGTTCTGATACACCACCTCCAAAAGAAGTAGAATTTATAAAAGCAACTCTTAATCCATGCAGTTCCTTAGATAGATTCTCAAAGTGTGCTTTATCTTTGTTTTCTAAATGCTCACTGTACTTTGCTAAATTCGCTATCTTCACATCGACTTTTTTCATCATTTCTCCAATTACAAGGTTTATTTTTTATATTTAATTATAAACATAAAAAATTTTCTTGTCAAACTTATAAAATAATTTCATTTCAGCATAAAAACATTTGATATAAAAACTCTAAATTTGTATTGTAAATAGAACAAAAAAGTGTTTTGTTTAAATAGACAAATTAAAAAGAAACCAAAAATAAATCATAAGGCAAAACAAATATTTTATAATAACGAATAATAGATTAAAATATAAGAAAAACTTAGTAATATTAAAATAGCTTAAGCAAGGAGGTTTCGGTGTCTATTTTACATTACAAGGATTATGAAATAATAAATTATAGAAATGAGTTTTTGCAACAGACTGCTGATTTGCAAAAATATCTGTGGCCCAATTATGAAAGCAACACTCTGGCATATCTAAAGTGGAAATTTAAAGACAATCCTCTTACCAAAAAACCATTTGCTATTGTCGCACTTTACAAAAACAAAGTTGTAGGTTTTAACGGCTTTTTTGCTACTCGCTGGAGAATTGGAAACAAAAATGACAAAATATTGATGCTGTCCCCGGCAGACATATGCGTTCATCCAGACCATCGGAAAAAAGGATTATTTACAGCAATGACAATGTTTGCTGTAGAGAAATATGAAAAAACGCCATACAAAACATTTATAGGACTAAGCATAAACACATCATCTGGAGCAGGATATAAAAAAATGGGATGGCCAAAAATTGCCGATAGAACAAGCATGAGGCAGTATAACTTAATCGGATTAGTAAATTGGGTTTTGATAAACAAAACCGGGCGGAATTTGCACAAACATCAGATAACCTATGGAAAGTTTGGAAATATTGAGATTTCAAATAAATCCAGGCCAGAGGAAATGTCCGCCGTCGCAGCAAAACAAAAAACCTTAGACAATAAAATCACGCTGTTTAAAGATACATCTCTTTTCAAATGGAGATTCCAAAACATCAGGCGAAGCTACACATTTTACTACCATCTAAATAATGGAACTATTGATGGATATGCAGTGATTGAAACAGTTGACAACAGTACAAGCGGACATATTGTAGACTATGCAGAAGCAGAAAATGGAGTAATTTATGAACTTTTGCGTTACGCCGTTGCAAAAAAACATTTTGACATCCTATCCATATGGGATGTCAATTTAAGAAAAGACATTTACCGAGCATTGAAAAATTTGAACTTTAGCACAAAAAACTTATTAGGAAAAATCGAAAAAAAATTCCCATCTGAGTTTCCAATGCTCCCCGTATTTGTAAGACCAATTAAAAAAACAGTAAAAGAAGAAGATTGGTTTATTGAGGGCATTGACATCAGAAATATTAATAATTGGGAGATTAATGGAATTTGTTCTGATAATACTTAAATCTAAACACCTATGCATTAATATAAGGAGGAAATAATAATGGAAGTAAAAAATTTGGATTTTACTCATTACTTAAGGAAAACATTAGAAATGATGGATGATCCAGGGCTACTTCTTTTATCTGGCAATGCAAACGAATTTAATGTTATGACAGTTGGATGGGGCACAATAGGAATTATCTGGGGCAAACCTATATTTTGTGTGTTAGTCAGGCCTTCTCGCTACACAGATAGTTTCATTAAAAAATACAATGAATTCACAGTGAATGTGCCTTCGGCCGGAATGGAAGAGACAGTTTTATATTGCGGTACCGTATCGGGAAGAAATTACAACAAACTTAAGGAAAAGAATATCACTTTATTATCAGGAAAAAGAGTAAAATGCCCGATTATCAAAGAATGTGATATTGTTTATGAATGCCGAGTAATTCATAAAAACAGCATTGTGCCAGCCGAGCTAATATCCGAGATTTCGCCTAAATATTATCCAAAAGGAGATTATCATACAATCTATTTTGGCAAAATTTTAGCAGTTTACGAACAATCCTAAAAATTCTTATTACAAAAACTATTTATGAGATACTAAAGGAACAAGCAGTTCGATTGCTTCTTTTGGAGAATTCGCAAATAAAATATCCACATTCTCCCTTTCATCAAGATATTTGCCTTCAAAAAGTATTTTCTCAATGCTGTCTGCAGTACCCCCACTTTCTCTAATAATCACGATAGGTTTTTTATTCATATAAGCCGCGGAAAGTTCTTTTAACGTTCCATTCTTTCCGCCAATCATAACTATGCAATCCACTGTCTGGACCATAAGTTCAGAGCGCATACCTATTCCAAGCCCGGTTGTAATGGGTATATCAATATATTTATTTGCCTCTTTTTTGTCCAGGGAAGGCAAAATGCCAACAGTAATTCCATCAGCATCTTTTGCTCCTTTGCTCGCTGCTTCCATTACGCCATCTCTTCCACCTGAAAAAAGTATCCATCCTTGCTTAGCTGTAAGATAGCCAATTCTATAAGCTGTCTCATATATCTCGTGAGGTAGCGGATCCCATGGTCTCTCAGATTGCCCAATAACGCCCAACCTAACTATCTCTTTATTCATCTCAAATATCCAATTCATACTTTAGGCAACATACAAGTTTTCCACAACTGCCAGTAATTTTAGCAGGGTTGGGGGGAAGGTTTTGCATCTTTGCATAAATGAGTTCAACGCTTTCCAATTCATCAAGGAACGTAGTACAGCATAGCGAAAACCCACACGGTCCACAACCACCCAAAAAACGCATTGCATCACGGGCACCTACCTGCCACAATTGAATTTTCCGATTAAATGTTTTAACGAGCGCTTTAACAAGTTCTCTAAAATCTATGCGAGAGTCGGCTGTAAAATAAAATATATATTTCTTCTCGCCTTCATCCCAAACAGTCTGTACAAGATGCATTGGAAGATTGTATTCCTTTATTTTTTGTTTACAAATACGAAATGCATTTTGTTCTTTCTCTTCCAATTTTTCAAGATGAGTCATATCTTTTTCATCAGCAATTCGAATAATTTTTCCCGTAAAACCTTTCGCCCTTATTATATCCCATCGTTTTTTATCCATTTTTACTAAAGTTTTTTTTACAACAGCATGTTTTAGTTTCCCATCCAAATCAATAACCACTTTATCAAAAAGCTTCACCTGGAAATCAGGTTTAGCTAAAAAATATGTTCTTGTTTCCTTTCGCAATACAACTGCAACAAGTTTAACTTTCTCTTCTATTAAATTCACTTTATCACCTCTTTAATCTTAAATAAACCATCTAATAGTATATATTGCTGTATAGCATTTGTCAAAAGTGCCTGTTTTTTTTCTAAAACCACGTCATACATTTTATGTAATTTAGATCTATCAACAAATGCAAATTTGTCTGCAATAAATCCAAGAGCATCTACATTAGTTATATGCTCTGTATCGTGTAATACGGATACAAAAAAAATATCTTGCAATAGTGTTGAAAGTATATCAAAAAACTCCTTTGCGTTATTCATCGAACTGTTGTTACTCGAAAAATTGTTCCATTCATCCAGAAGTTTTGAAACAATAACTTCATCTAAAAAGAATTTCAGTAAATACTCAATAAATATTTTTCTTTTTTTAAGAAAATCTTTTGAAGAAAACAATTTAATTTTTTCCATGCTTCCATTAGCCATTTTTGAGACAATTTCGGCATCTTCATCTGATAACCCCGTCTTTTTAACAGTTTCCTTAATAAAAGCAGCACTAATTGGCCTGAATTTTAGCTCTACTGCCCGCGACCTAATTGTCTCTGGTAGTAATTCTGCCATTTCTGCAATAAGAATGTTAACAGTACGCTCTGGAGGCTCTTCAAGATATTTTAACATACTATTAAATGCCTCAGGGGTGCTCTTGTCTGAGTTGTCAATAATATTCGCTCTATACCTGTTATTAACTGGAACAAATGACGCATTTATCATATTGCGAATATCTTTTATATGCACAACATCCACGTCTCTGCCTATAACAACCACATTTGGGTGCACATTGTGCTCTATCGCGACACAGCTCTTACACTTATCACAACAATCGCCAATACTATTTGCACAATTCAATGCTTTAGCAAACATTGTCGCGGCAAGAAAACGGCCAGTGCCTTTTCTCCCAGATAGAAGAAGCATAGGAGGAATCCTATCCTTTCTTAAAATACTTTTTAAATACTTGACAATATGATCCTGTTCTTTAATATTTTCAAGCGCCATCTTTTTTAAATGTTTCTACCCGTTCCTTTATGTATTTATAAAAAGTTTCATTTAATACATTTTCGTAAGAAATTTTAAAATGCTGGTATGATTTACCTGTTATGAATCTATAATGCGAGTCAAGGGCGGTAGTATTACTATCTTTATCAATTCTCAAAAAATACCTCTGGGAAGAGTCAGGAATTTTATGCTCTGCACCACTTGGAATCGAGACAAGATAGATGAAAGAAAAAACATCCTCATCTGTAATGTTGAGCGAAGAAAAATTCTTTTTTATATTAAAAGCAAGCTCGCCATCCTGTTCAATAAACTTTAGTGAAAACTTATCAATTGTATCAATAGCATCTGCAAGATAAGCACCCAGACCGACACTTACACTATATAACAATCCACCCACAACAACTGCTGAATCATCTGATACCCCTAAACCTTTCTTGTGTCTTATATACTGGAAACGGATATCGGTGTGATTGAGAAAATCCGCCTTCTCCGGGTCAGGAATAATTAATCCTTTCTCCACGTATTCATCTAATTTATCTTCATGTTCTCCATGGGCAAGAATTTCTCCGTTCAAGCGCATTTGCTCCCTTTTACCAACGTCGATAAGATATGGTTTGCCTCCTCCCATATTAATATGAAACCTATCATTTGCCTTCTTTCTTGCATCAAAATCATCCATTAGTCCACCTAAATACAATCCTCTCAGCACATCAGAAGCATTTACTTCCCATTCTAAAAATAAAGGACAACGCATCAATGGCTCGCCTTTCTCATTTACAAGATGTGTCAAATTCTCACCGTTCATTACACGCTCAGCATACTGATAAATTTCATCAATTAACATCTGCCGTCCTGAACGCACGACAAAAACATCTCTTCCTAACGCCTCTACAATATCGCTAAGAGTTGTATCAACAAATTTCCTTCCTTTAAATGCACCATCTCCATTGTGAGCATGCCCTTCAATTGTCTGCATAAAAAGTAAGTCTTCAACTACTGGATCTGTTAAAAGATCTTCTTTTTTATGCATTCCTTTAAAATCTCTCCATATTAAATCTTTTGATGCTATCTTCATCTTTGCCTCCATTCATATAAACTATACTAATTAATATATCTACACTGAATCAACTAAAATACAAGCTTCGAAACAATAAAATAATCTGTCTCCTTCATCTCGTTTATCTTATTTTTTTATTATACAACGAAAATCTAATAATCAATAATTTATTTTGTCTTGTTGCATTTATAAGTGACATTTTAGCTCTTGTCTCTAAAGAAAAACTCAAAAGAATATTCCAGTGGGTGATATAATACGGTAAATTAAGAGACATCAAAATAAACTCTATTCAAAAAAGCAAGTAGAAATACCTGTATTAAAATTACATCATTTGAGATTTTAAAACCGTTTACGAGAATAATAAAACTTTCAAAATGGTAGAATTTTTTTGAGTTTAGAAGTATTAAAGAAGGAACAAACTTTTAAGAAATGGTGTGAAATAACAGAAAAATTATGAAAAAATTTGCAGATCTAAATTGTTAAACAATTTTTTTAATAAGATCTTTTAATAATTCCACCTCCAAAAACATAATCACCATCGTACAAAACAAGGCTCTGCCCCGGAGTTACAGCAAATTGAGGAACATCAAACTGCACAATTACTTTATCCCCATCCTTTTTCAAAACACAAGACGATAATTTTGCATGATACCTCACTTTACCGGTAAGTTCCTTTTCAGTGAAATTCCATTTTTCTATAAAATTCACATCAATAAGTTCAGCAGTTCTAAAAAAACATTCTTCCCTTTCTCCTACAAAAACAACATTTTTTCCTGTATCTATTCTCACGACATAAAGAGGTGTAGGGTAAGAAATATGCAGCCCGCTTCTCTGTCCTACTGTATAAAAATACGCACCGTTATGTTTTCCCAGTATTTTCCCTTTTGTACTAATAATCTCCCCTTCTCTTTGCGGAAGGTATTTTTCTAAAAAAACTTTTACCTTGCCAGGGATAAAACATACATCCTGACTTTCGAGAGGTAATACTGGAAACTTAATTTCCGCAGCAATTTTATACACATCTCTCTTTGTAAAAACACCTAAGGGAAAGATTGTTTTCTTTAATTGCCACTGTTTTAATCTCCATAACATATATGATTGGTCTTTTCCTTTATCCACACCTGCTTTCAAATGCAATCTATCATTTTGCTCGATAATTGCATAGTGCCCTGTTGCAAAAAATGAACCTTTAAGAAGTTCTTCCACTTTTTCCAATCCAAAACCAAACTTAATTTTTTCATTGCAAAGAACGCAAGGGTTGGGAGTAAAACCATTTTTGTACTGATTGACAAAATCCTGTATAATTTCCCTGTTAAACTCCTCGTAAACATCCACAACTTTAACGGGAATATGAAGCATCTTTCCTGCAGCTATAACAGCATTAAAATTGCAGCGTTTCGAAACTTCGTCAGGTTTTCCTATTGTATTAAAAAGGACGCTTATTACATCCCATCCTTCTTTTTTAAGCAGATAGGCAGCAACTGAACTATCTACCCCGCCACTCATTCCAACTATCACTTTCATACAGTTATTTTACCAAAAAACGCATATAAAAAAACAAGCTACAGCAGCATTAAAAAGACAAAACAATAATTCATTTATAAGAGTTGAAAAAAATGACGTAAATGATAAAGTATCATTACATTATTTTTAAGGGTAAGAAGGTTAAACAGCAAATGAAAAAACTATACAATATGATGCGAAGAAAACCAGATCCACTGAACGGTTTAATTGTAGAAGAACTCTTTATCTTAGGATTACCAGTAATGCTTGCCAATTTTGCCCAGACTTTATACAATATTGTAGATGCATTCTGGCTGGGTAAAGTAGGAAAAGCAGCTCTTACCGCGCCAACAATTACATTTAACGTAGTATTTATCTTTATTGCATTTTCAATGGGAATATCGGTCGGAGGCTCTACACTTGTTGCTCAGTATACAGGTGCCAGGCAAAGTAAACAAGCAGAAAAAACAGCCGGCACAACAATTTTTCTTATGCTAATTTTAGGCGTAGTTTCAGGAATAATAGGATTCCTCTTTGCCCCTTCAATTCTTCGTCTTCTGCATACTCCGTCTGACGCATTTGCCGCAACGCTTACCTATATGAGAATAATTTTTGTAGGGATGCCATTCATGTTTGTGTATTCTGCTTTTCAGGGTATCATTCAAGGAAAAGGAAACACCATTACCCCGATGAAGATTGTGTTCGTTTCCATTATTATTAATATTATTTTAGACCCAATTATGATTTTTGGTATAGGAATACCCAAAATGGGAGTAATGGGCGCAGCAATTGCAACAGATATTTCACGTGTCATTGCCGCATATATCGGCTTGAGATATCTATTCTCAAAGAAAAGCGAAATTTCTCTTAAAATGAAAGATATTTCGTTTGATAAAAAACTTGCAAAAAAGATATTTTATATAGGGTTGCCCCTTTCATTTGGACAAATGGCAACTTCAATTGGTTTTACAGTACTCATCGGTATTGTAAATATTTTTGGCTCTGCTGTGATAAGTGCATTTGGTATTGGAAACAGAATAATTTCTCTACTTAATATGCCTGCAATGGGCTTCTCACATGCTGCAACAGTGATGGTAGGACAGAATATGGGAGCAGGAAATGTAGAGCGCGCAGAAAATATCGTGTGGAAAACTGTAATAATTATCGCTGCTTTCTTATTTAGCGGAGCAACTCTCACATTTTTATTCGGAGGTGGAATTGTACGATTTTTCATTAACGATCCTGAAGTAATAAGCATTGGAACAAATTTCTTCAGGATAGCATCTTATTCTGTACCGTTTTTTGGCATTATGTTTGCATTTAATGCAGCTTTCAGCGGATCAGGCCATACTTTTCCTATTCTTGTTCTAAACACAGCTAGACTCTGGGCTATTCGAATACCCCTTGCATATTTATGGGCAATAAAAATGGAAATGGGGCCTAACGGCATCTTTTATTCAATGGTTATAAGTAACATTGTTATTTCTTTGTTAGCATTTATATGGTTCAAAAGAGGAACATGGAAGAAAAAAATCATCACGAAAAAGGAAGTGCTTTCATTGGAAACCGAGCCAAAAGATATGGATGTACACTAAATATAAAAAATTCAGGGCATATACTTGCGCTATGCCCTGAATAAAATTGCAACAAAAAATTGTTAAAATTACCTATACTTTTGTATTAAGCCAACTTTTTCGTTAAACTCTCTAATCATTTCGTCCCATTCCTTGAAAGAATTAAATTTATCCTTCCAGTAATTATCATTGAACCACTGTTCATTTAATTCCTCTACTGTTTTCCCCTGCTGCTCTATCCATGTAAAATATTTAAGATTATGCATTCTCTTTTTGTCCCAGTAGGAAAGTTCTAACATCCAATCAGTAGTTACACCCATTAAATATCTCTCAAAATCTTGTGCTGCATCAATTTCTCCGTATGCCCCATACCCTTCTCTCAATTCTGTTATTCTAGAGCCATACAGTTCCATCGAATCTGTCGCAACAGTAACAACAATGTCATTCCCGTCCATCTCAAAGTATTTTGCCATTTTTATTGCACCCAAAATATTTGCAACGGAAGAAATACCAAGCAGGTCAAGTTTATCTACAAGCTCGGGGTTAACTCCTATTTTTTTCAGATATGCTCTTCCTTCGGGTTCATTAAAAAGCCTTATAATACGCATGCAAGCTTCATCATCGATATCTGCTACCATATCGATATTTTTTACATCAAAAATCCAGGGAACATGCTTATCGCCAATGCCTTCAATCCGATGTCCACCAAAGCCGTTGTTCAAAAGAGTAGGACACTGCACCGCTTCACCTGCAGCAATCTTAATCGTCGGGAATCTCTCCCTGAGGTAGTTCCCACTCCCAAGCGTTCCAGCAGAACCCTGTGTAAGAAACAATGCTGAAAGACGCTGATTGCCTTTTTTCTCCTTATTATATACCTCTTCCATTGCAGGACCAGTTACAGCGTAATGCCAGATCGCATTTCCAATTTCGTCAAACTGGTTCAGGACTACAATCTCGTCAGGTCTTTCTCCTTTTAACTCTTTTGTCTTATCAAATACTTCTTTTACATTGCTTTCCACTCCGGGTGTAGCATAAATCTCTGCTCCTACTTCTTTTAGCCATTCAAAACGTTCTCTGGACATACCTTCAGGTAGCACTGCAATACTTGGGCAGGAAAGAAGGTAAGAATCATACGCACCTCCACGACAGTAGTTACCAGTCGACGGCCATAATGCTTTTTGCCTTGTCGGGTCAAATGCGCCTCGTACAAGCTTTTCAACAAGCGGACCAAATGTTGCGCCAACCTTATGAGCACCAGTAGGAAAAAATTTCCCAATCAGAACAATAATTCTTGCTTTTGTACCTGATATTTCTTCGGGGATTTCAAGATAATTTATCCCGTCAAATCTTCCACCAAATTTTACAGGCTCATTTTTCCAGGTAATTCTAAAAAGATTTCTTGAATTAAGCTCCCAGAGGCCAATATTTTTCAGCTCTTCTTGAATCTTTACGGGAACTTTTTCTGGATTTCGCATTTCTTCATACGTAGGAATTATAATATTTCGTTCCCTCGCACGTTGCACTGTTTTTTCTAACACTTCCTCATTTACAATTTCTTTTTTATTCATAAATACCTCCTGAAAATAAATTTTACTTATCTAAAGTCAATTTAAAATTATTTTGAATTTTGTCAGTTACCGGTTTTAAGGAAGAAAGCTTTCCTAAGTTTACTTTCTTTCTCTTTATAAAAGTAACAATGTCGAAATCATATATTTCTTTCGCAATACTGATAGCTTTACAAAGGCCCATACCAAACTGTTCTATGGTATGAGCATCTGACCCAATAATAATTTCTCTTCCGCCAAAAGAAGCATACATAGAAAGTATCTCTCTGGATGGATACATTTCTTTAGGAGGCTGCCTAAACCCAGAGCTATTAATCTCTAACACAATGCCCTTTTTAACCATTTTTCTAAGGATTGGTTCAATAATATCAAGATATTTTTCTGCATTAGATTTTCCGTAAAATTCTATACCAAATCTCTTAATTACATCGAAATGCCCTACAATTTGGAAAAAATCTGTATTTACCATACGATATAATTCCTCAAAATACATTCTGTAAGCAGTTTCTTCATCTTTTCCCTTAAAGAATTCTTTTCCTCTTACTCCTGCCACTGTATGACCTTCAATTCTATGTACAGACCCTATAATATAATCATAAGGCTTATTTTCTATGTGCTCTTTAATACTCTCTTCAAGTTCTGACTGGTACGTCACTTCCACGCCAAAGAGAAATTTTATCCTGTCCCCATATTTTTTATTTAGCAGCATATAATCGTTATAAGCTGTATCAAAATTATAATAGCCAAAATCTTTATCGACAGGATCTAAATCAAGGTGGTCACTAAAACCAAGATAATCAATTCCCTTTCTTATAGCTTCAATCAAATATTTTTCAGGATCCTCTTTACAATCCTTTGATACACGCGTATGTACGTGCAAATCCTCTATTATCTTCATGCTGTATATTGTATGAATTTAGATACAAAAATCAACCTCTGAATTTAAGTTTTAAAAACATATGACAAAACATGTATCCCAATGCATAAAATAATCTTTACTGTAATATTAAATGTTTCTTGTCTTTAAAAGGGTATATAATTTTGAAATATCGTATGAGAATTCTCTATCTTCCTCTGCAAAGGCAATATCCTTGCGAATAGTTTGATATGTTTTGCTTGTCCCTTTTCCTAGAAGTTTCTCATCAACAAAATCTACAGCCTGTGCAGCCACAAGAAGCTCAATTGCCACAATCTTTTCAACATTTTCCAAAATCTTTTTCGCTTTAAGTACTGCATTCATACCCATACTGACATGGTCTTCCTGGTCTGCAGACACAGGAATAGAATCAACGCTTGCCGGATGGCAAAGTATCTTATTTTCTGAAGCAAGCGCAGCTGCTGTATACTGCAGAATCATCAAACCAGAATTAAGTCCCGCATCTTTGATTAAAAATGCAGGTAAACCTTCACTTAATGCGGGATTCAATAATCTATTTATTCGCCTCTCTGCAATACTGCCTATCTCAGACACAATAATGCCAAAAAGATCCATTGCAAAAGCAACTGATTCACCATGAAAGTTGCCCCCGGAAAGAATATCATCATCGTCCTCAAATATAATAGGATTGTCGGTCACTGCATTTACCTCTTTAGTTAATGTATCTTCAATAAACTTTAAATTATCCAGCACAGCTCCATGCACAGAAGGAATACAACGAATAGAATAAGCATCCTGTACCCTATTTACCGAATTTATTAATTTGCTTCCGATAGTTTCGTTTAACACGAATTTTGCTACTTCTTCCTGACCTGCGTGGATTCTTACCCTCTGAATTCTTAAATCAAAAGCTTCTTTCCTTGCACGCAGTGCCTCCATAGAAAGAGAAGCAGCTTTAAGAGAGACAAAAAAGATATATTTTGCTTCAGCTAATAAAAGCGATGCAATACCTGCTTCTGCCGCTGTTCCGTTTATCAAAGCCAACCCTTCCTTTGCCTTTAAACCATTCAGCGGCTCAATATTTTTTTTCTTTAAAACAGGCAACGCATCTTGAACTATCCCATTCCTTATCACTTTGCCCCTGCCTATAATAAGGAGAGCAATATGTGAAAGTGGAGCTAAATCTCCTGATGCACCCAGAGAGCCATACGAAGGAACATACGGATAAATCTTGTAATTTAACAGATCGATAAGCTTTTCTATTGTAATTCTTCTTATGCCAGAGTATCCCCTTGCCAGTGAATTTACACGTACAACTATCGCTGCGCGAACCTCTCTTTCGGAAAGAGGTTCTCCTATGCCTGAGGCATGACTTTTCAAAAGGTTTTCCTGCAGTTTGGCAATATCCTGTTCGCTTATAACTCTATCATAAAGTTTACCAAACCCAGTAGTTACACCGTAGATAATCTTCCCTTTTTTTACTATTTCTTCTATATATTCGGAAGAAGCATTGATTTTATTTAACGCCTCTTCTGCCAACTGAACTTCTTCAAAACTATCTGCAATGCTTTCAATCTCTTCTAGAGAAAGTTTTTCACCACTAATTTTTATCATAATATTTACCCATTGAATCTTTTAGTTCAAATAAGCTTTTTACAAAAGGCGTTGCTGGCGGATTTCCATTTGGCAAATAAAGAACAGGGTTTACTTTTGCACTTAAGGCTCCATTAAAATCTATTAACATCGAATCGCCAACATGCACGGTTTCTTCCGAAAGTACATGAAATGCTTCACAAGCAATGAGAAATATTTTGGGCTCGGGTTTACGCATTTTTACTTCATCAGAAAAAATTAGCATATCAAAATAGTCAAGAATTCCCAACTTTTTAAGAAGTCTTCGCAGCACTTTTCCAGGAGTTCTTCCTGTATTGGAGATAAGAGCAAGTTTGTACTTTTCTTTAAGTGTTTTTAAGACCTCTGGCACGCCTTCTTCTGTAAGTACAGGTAGCTTATCAAGAATACATCCAGTATAGAATGTTAATATTTTTTTAAATTGTTCAACATCAGGACACGCATCTATTTCCTTAAACAGATGCAAAAGCTGTGTTTCTGGGAGAAGTGCCCACTCATTCTCTTCTCCAGGATGCTTGAATGATTCCACAAGTTCTTCAAAATAATCAAGAATTTTTGCTTTATAATCTTCCATAAGATTCAGTGTTCTTATAATAAAGTCGGTGCGCAGTAAATCCCTCTTTCTCTCGTTGCTTTTACTATCCGTAACAAGCGTATCCCATAAATCCAGAGTAACAAGTTTTATCATTTTGAAAATTCCCTTTCAAATTTTCCGATGTCAGAAGTTTTACCTACAAGAAACAAGGAATCTCCTTCCAAAATTTTTTCCTCAGCATTAGGGGAAACAATTACTTCGCTCCCTTTTTTAATTGCTATCACCGTTATTCCAAACCTATTTCTTAAGGAAAGCTCTTTCAAACTCTTTTTCGATAGCTTTTTAGATGCCTCAAACTCAATAATATCAAATTCTTTTGCTATTGAAATGTAGTCAAGAATATTTGAAGAAGTAATTTTATTTGCCACCCTGGTGCCCATATCTTTTTCTGGAAATACAACTTCCCTCACTCCTATCTTTTTTAAAACCCTTCCATGTACTTCGCTACTCGCTTTTGCTATAATATTAGTAATTCCCAACTCTTCTAAAACAAGGGAAACAAGAATATTGGATTGAACTTCCCCTATTGCAACAACAACAATATCACAATTTTTGATACCTGTTGCCGCAAGAGCTTGCGGATCGGTTGCTTCAACAACTTCAGCAAAACTTACTTCATCCTTAATATCGTCAACAAGATCGGGATCTTTATCAAGAGCAATCACTGTACAACCTAATTCTTCAAGATGTGTAGCAACAGCCGCACCAAATTTCCCCAATCCAATTACGCCAAACTGTTTTTTCATAATTATTGCCTCCTAACCTATGGCTATATCCTCTTCTGGATAGCCTATATGCGGGGTTTTTCTTCTCCCCATCATGCTAATAACTAAACTCAACGATCCTACTCTTCCTACAAACATTGTAACAATAATTACAAAACGCGAAATAGATGAAAGACGTGTAGTAATCCCTGCAGAAAGACCTACTGTCCCGAATGCTGAAATTACCTCAAACAAAACTTGCAAAAATGTAAACTCGTCACCTTGTACAAAAAGAATAATAAGAGTCGCAACAGCAATCACAAAAATGGCAAATCCAAATACAAATACCGCACGCATCAAAGTTCCCTTTTTTATCGTCCTCCTGCCTATAACCACGCTTCCTTTTCTTCTTATGGAATAAATAACTAATCCCGTAATAACAATAAATGTTGTAGTTTTTATTCCTCCTGCTGTGCCTCCAGGAGAACCTCCTATGAGCATAAACCATGTTAAGACAAACTGAGTAGACTGATGAAGATTTTTTATAACCACTGTACTGAATCCTGCTGTACGTGGGGTAATAGATTGAAAAAAAGCTGTAAGTATCTTACCACGCAAGGAAAGATTTGCTATACTATCAGGATTACGCCATTCAAATAGTAAAAAAAGTCCAGCACCAGCAAGAATAAGAAACAAAGTTACTCTCAGTACTATTTTTACATGAAAAGTCAATCCTCTATCACGAGGATGAAGCAATCTCCACAGTACATAGAACCCAATTCCACCCGTTACAATAAGAATCATAACAGTCAGATTAAGTGTAAGATCGTTTGTATACCCTTGAAAACTTTGAAATCCTCCCATAATATCAAATCCTGCATTACAAAATGCGGAAATAGAATGAAATGCCCCCATAGTAAGAGCTTTCCAGAAAGAATAATCTCTCAAAAACCTAAGTGTAAGAGCAATAGTGCCTAAACCTTCCATCACCAGTACAACAAGAAGTGTCACCTGTAAAAAACGCATAATACCAGAAATATTGTACACATTCAATCCCTGTTTTAAAATCATGCGACTCTCCAGTGAAACCTTTTTATTAAACAGAATTAGGAAGAAGGAAGTAATTGTCATATATCCCAGCCCGCCACACTGAATAAGGAGAATTATAATAAATTGCCCCCATCCCGACCAGTACGTTCCAGTATCCACGACAACTAATCCAGTTACACAGGTAGCCGAAGTAGAAGTAAAAAATGTAATTAACGGATTGGTAAATTGATGAGAACTACTTGCAAAAGGAAAAATAAGAAGTATTCCCCCGGCTATAATTAACGCCAGAAAGCTTAAAACAATAAATCTAGGCGGAGTAATCTTTCTTCTCATCTATGCCTTCTCAATAGCAAGTCGGTACTTTTTTTCACCGATAGATAATTCCTTTATAATAATGGGATTCTTCAATTGTGTTAGTTCCTCTGCAAGAGTTTCCTGCATAATATATTCTGTAAACTCTTTTATCGTATCATCATGTGGTTCTAACGAAAGTTTAATCCTGTCGGAGATATTAAGATTTGCTTCCTTTCTCATTCCTTGGACTGTATGTACAATTTCTCTTGCAACACCTTCTCCTCTCAACACATACGTTAACGTTGTATCAAGAAATACAAAATACCATTTGTCTCTTACAGCAATATAATTCCCTTTATTTTCAAGTTCAAGAATCAAATCACTTCCAGAAAGTTCTACTTCCTCCCCGTTTATATCAACCATAATCTTCCCTATTTTTACAAACTCTACACCCTTTTCGGGATTATTCAACTGTTTTGCAATTTCCGGGAGGTTCTTTCCGTACTTTTTGCCGAGCACAGGAAGATTTGGTTTAAGAATGACTGCGCAATATTTTGAAATACTATCTGTTAGCTCGATATCCTTAACATTGAGCTCTTCTTTTATAACACCGCTATTCTTTGCAATAATGCCTTTTTCTTCGTCATTTTCTGCGTATACTACAAGCTTTGAAAGAGGCTGTCTTACCCTTATTTTCGATATCTTTCTTGCAGCACGGCCAAGCGAAGTTATATTTATGATAAGTTCCATATCTTCAATAAGTTTCTCATCTACGTATTTACCGTTCGGTTCAGGATAATCCTCAAGATGAACACTCTCCTTTGCGTCAGGCAGAATACCTTTTACAAGATTGCTGTATAATGTTTCTGCAAGAAATGGTGTAAATGGCGCAAGTAGAAGCGCAAGCTTTTTCAGCACTTCGTAAAGCGTAAAATATGCAGAAAGCTTGTCAGAATCATTCTGACTCTTCCAAAATCTCCTGCGCGAACGCCTTACATACCAATTAGATAGTTCATCAACAAATGACTGGATTTCTCTAGTAAGAAATGTAATTTCAAATATCTTCATCTTCTCTATAATAGTTTGATTCAGTTTTTCAGCTTTTGCAATGATCCATTTATCTAAGATATTTCTTTCTTCAACAGGAATAGAAGAAATAGAAAGTGGGTTAAAATTATCTATATTTGCATACAATGAAAAGAAAGAATAAACATTTCTTAATGGAATAATAAAGCCCTTCATTGCGTCATTCACTACACTTGTTCCAAATCTTCTTGGAGACCATGGTGGAGATGCTGTGTAGATCGACCACCTGAATGCATCTGCTCCTTGTTTATTTAAAATCACCCAGGGATCAATGACATTTCCTTTACTCTTACTCATTTTTTGACCTTTCTCGTCAAGTATTAATTCAAGACACATTACATTTTTATATGGAGAAACTCCCTTGATCAATGTAGATATCGCAAGTAATGAATAGAACCATCCTCGTGTTTGATCAATTGCTTCTGTAATAAAATCTGCAGGAAAATCCTTTTCAAATTCTTTTTGATTTTCAAACGGATAGTGCCACTGAGCATACGGCATTGAACCCGAATCAAACCACACATCAATTACTTCTGGAACTCT
>DAOWNX010000159.1 GCA_030642335.1 Caldisericota bacterium | reverse complement strand
TCAAGAAACTTTTGTCATTCTTGCCTGATAATTATTTACAAGAGCCGGAAGTAATAAAAACAGACGATCCTATTGAAAGAGAAGAATTAGATCTCAGGAACATAGTACCAATTGATCCATCAAAAAGCTACGATGTTATAGATGTAATCAAAAAAGTCGTAGATAATGGAGATTTTTTGGAAGTTCAATCATTATTTGCAAAAAATGTAGTAGTAGGCTTTGCACGCATTGGTGGCAGAACAGTAGGAATAGTTGCCAACCAAGCCGAATATATGGCAGGTGTCCTTGATATTAATGCTTCAGATAAAATTGCACGATTTGTAAGATTCTGCGATGCCTTCAATATTTCGCTTGTGACATTTGTAGATACTCCAGGGTATCTGCCAGGCAGTGATCAGGAACATCGAGGTGTAATACGACACGGCGCAAAAGTTCTGTATGCATTCTCTGAAGCCACCGTTCCAAAAGTTACAGTCATAATGCGTAAAGCATTTGGAGGAGCATATATTGCTATGTGTGCGAGACATCTCGGAGCAGATATGGTTTTTGCCTATCCACAGGCAGAAATAGCAGTAATGGGAGCTGCGGGAGCCGCTAATATAGTATTTAGAAAAGAAATTAAAAATGCTGAAAATCCAGAAGCTTTGAGACAAGAAAAAATCAAGGAGTACAAAGAACAATTTGCAAATCCTTATAAAGCAGCCGAAAGAGGATATGTTGACGATGTAATAGATCCGAAAGACACAAGAGCGATAGTCGGCAAGGCACTTGAATTCCTGAGAACAAAGAGCGAAGAGCCTGTTCAGAAAAAACATGGCAACATTCCTCTGTAATAAGAGACAAGTTAAACATGCAGATTGATCTAATCAACGAAGCAGTTTTATTTAGTATCATGGGGCAAATAGGGGTGTTTGTCATACTTGGAGTACTGTATGGTTTACTCGTTTTATTTGCATTCATATTCTACAGAAAAGAAAAAGAACCGGCACAGTTTGTATCTGTCCCTCTGAAAGTAACAAAGAGTGAAATAGATAAGAAAAAACTTGCCGCAATAAGTGCAGCTTTGCACTTTTATTTAAATTATGAACAGAAAAAAACGGTAATCAAAAGAAAAATTCCTAAAAATAAATCTTACAAAAAGCTTAAAATAAAGAGGTGGAAAAATGGTTAAAAAATTTAAAGTTTCAGTGGATGGAGAAACTTTTGATGTGGAAGTGGAGGAAGTAAAAGCACAACAAGTAATTACGCACATAAAGAAATCAAGAAACAAAACCGAACAACCGCGAAAGAATGATGTTGTAGTAGAAAAACCTCAAGAAAAGCAAACGGTTGCTGCTCCCGTCAAAACAACAATTAGCACACCAATATCAACAAAAACAACAAACACGCATGAGAGTTCAACAAATGCCGTAGTAGCTCCTCTACCCGGTAAAATATTATCAATAAACGTCGAACAAGGAAACTCAATTAAAAAAGGAGATGCGTTATTGGTAATTGAGGCAATGAAAATGGAAAATGAAATTCTTGCAGTAGCAAACGGAAAGATTAAAGAAATTTTTGTAAATAAGGGTGACTACGTCACAACAGGGCAAAAATTAATTGAATTAGAAAGGTAGAGGAAAAATATGCAAAGTATTGTCATAAACTTATTTAGACAAAGTGGATTTTACAGTGCTACCTGGGGAGAATTACTAATGATCGGGGTAGGATTATTTTTAATTTACCTTGCAATTTTTAAAAAGGCAGAGCCACTTCTTCTCCTTTCAATTGGGTTTGGTTGTATATTATCAAACCTTCCCCTGGGTGCTGCTTTACTGGAAAAAGGAGGATTCTTTGAATTAATAAACACTTATTTAATACAAACAGAAATTATACCAGTTTTAATATTTTTAGGTGTTGGCGCTCTTACAGATTTTGGTCCTTTGATTGCAAATCCCATAACTTTATTGATAGGGGCTTCAGCACAAATTGGAATTTTTATCACATTTTTTATCGCAAGCATGCTAAATTTTAGCCTTATGGAAGCAGGAGCAATAGGAATCATTGGAGGAGCTACTGGGCCAGCAACAATATATACTGCAATTAAACTTGCTCCTCATCTGCTAGGTCCAATTGCTGTCGCAGCGTATATGTATATGGCACTCATTCCAATCATTCAACCTCCTATTATGCGATTGCTCACTACAAAAAAGGAAAGAAGCGTTGTAATGGAGCAGCTACGACCTGTTTCCAAAATTGAAAAAATTCTTTTTCCTATTTTTATATCGCTCATAGTTGCCATGATTATTCCAGAAGCTTCTTTGTTAATTGGGATGTTTATGTTGGGTAATCTTTTCAGAGAAAGTGGAGTTACTGATAGGCTTGCAAAAACAGTTAGCAATCAATTTATGGATGTTCTCGTAATTCTTATTGCAACTACTATCGGTGCCACAATGCAGGCAGATAAATTTTTAACAAAGGAAACTCTTATTATTATTGGTCTTGGAATCATTGCTTTTGTTGTAAGTACGATAGGAGGTTTACTCTTTGCTAAACTTTTGTATTATTTCACGAAGGGGAAGGTCAATCCCCTCATTGGATCCGCTGGAGTATCTGCCGTACCAATGGCAGCAAG
>DAOWNX010000057.1 GCA_030642335.1 Caldisericota bacterium | reverse complement strand
TCTCTAAGGACTTGTTGCACAATTTTTTCTATTTCATTTTCGTCTGTTATTTGGGTTAATCCTTTTTCTTCTACAATCTTTTTTGGAGATTTTCCTGTTTTTAGTGACTCGACTATGATTTCTTTTGCTATATTTTTTGAAATTATGCCTTTTTCTAAGAGCGAAAGAAATTCTATAAATTTTTTCTCATCGAAGCCAATTTCACTTATTGTCTTTTCTGTTTCATTGAGAAATTTCATGATGCTCCCCATAAGAAAATTTGCAACTTCCTTTGGCTTGCCTGTCGCTTTTGCAATTGATTCAAAATAATCTGCGAGCTCCTTGGATGAAGCGATTTCATATGCATAAGTATTGCTTAATGAGTATTGACGGATGAACCGCTCTTCTTTTTGTAAAGGAAGTTCAGGTAAACTGTTTTTTATATCTTCTATAAATGCTTCTTTTAAGAGAAGTGGTGGAAGATCTGGCTCGGGAAAATATCTGTAATCGTTTAGTTCTTCTTTGGTTCTCATTGATTTTGTTATTCCTGTCTTTTCGTCAAAATGTCTTGTTTCATGAACAGTTTTTCTTCCGATCTGTCTTTTAATTTCATATTCAAGCGCTTTTCGTATGCTACGGAACGAATTGAGATTTTTAATTTCTACTTTTGTGCCCATTGTATTGCTTTTTGAGAGGGATACGTTAACATCACATCGCAGGGCTCCTTTTTCCATATCTCCGCTTGAAACACCCAAATATCGTACTGTTTTTCTGAGAAGCACAAGAAAATGGTATGCTTCTTCAGCTGTTTCAATATCAGGATATGTGACAATTTCCATCAAAGGTACACCGGATCTGTTAAAATCAATATAAGAATATGTGGATTCTGTAATATCTCCCGTGTGGATCGATTTTCCGGAATCTTCTTCTATATGCCCTCTCTGGATGCTAATTTTCCTTTTTCCTTTTTCTGTCTTTATTTCAAGGAAGCCTTCACTTGCAATTGGAATTGTATACTGGGTGATCTGGTATCCTTTTGGCAGATCCGGGTAGAAATAGTTTTTTCTGTAAAAAGTTGATTCTTTGTTTATTTTCATATTTAGGGCAAGTCCCAATTTTATGCCGTATTCAACGGCTTTTTCATTTAGAACGGGAAGCGCACCCGGGAGGCCTAAACTGACAGGACAGATATGTGTATTGGGTTTTTCACCAAACTGCGTAGAGCACCCACAGAACAATTTTGTTTTTGTGTCAAGCTGTATGTGTATTTCAAGGCCTATTGTTGGTTTATATTCGTTCATTTTTTCTCCTCCCATGCCGTTTATCCATTTTCTACAGCATATGCAATTTGCAAAAGCTCTTTTTCTTTGAACCAGCTTCCTATGAACTGCATTCCAATGGGAAGTCCGTTTTTGTCACTTCCGTGGGGCACAGAGATTGCAGGTAGTCCCGCAAGGTTTACAGGTATTGTAAAAATATCACTCATATACATTTCAAGCGGGCTTTTCTTTTCTCCCAATTTGAAAGCTGTGGTAGCTGTTGTGGGAAGAAGTAATGTATCTACTGCTTCAAATGCTTTTTCAAATTCATTTGCCAGAATTTTTCTTACTTTTGAAGCTTTTAAGTAATATGCATCATAATATCCGGCAGATAATGCAAATGTCCCGATAAGAATTCTCCTCTTTACTTCTTCTCCAAATCCTTCTGTGCGTGTCAATTCATATGTACTTGTAAGATTCTCTCCTTGAACAGTTAATCCGTATCGTACTCCATCAAAACGACTGAGGTTAGATGAGGCTTCTGACGGGGCAACAATGTAGTACGCGGGAAGCGCATATTTTAGATGTGCAACGGATATTTCTGTTATGGTAGCGCCAAGTTTAACGAGAGTGCTTATTGTTTTTTTGAGTTCTTCTTTTATTTCGTCCTGTATATTAAAATCCATTACTTCTTTTATTATGCCAATTCTTTTACCTTTTATTTCTTTTCCTAAAAAGTCTGTATAATCTTCTTTTTTAATGTTGACAGACGTTTCGTCACGTGGGTCAAATCCTGCAATTGCGTTTAACATTATGGTACAGTCTTTTACATTTTTCGTAAGAGGGCCAATTTGGTCAAGCGATGATGAAAAAGCAATAAGACCATACCTGGAAACAAGTCCATATGTTGGCTTTAATCCTACAACGCCGCAAAATGCGGCAGGTTCTCTTACTGAACCTCCAGTGTCGGATCCAAGTGCTGCTAATGCTTCTTCACTTTTTACCGAAGCGGCAGACCCTCCGGAAGACCCTCCGGGAACGTAATCATAATTTACCGGGTTATGCGTGGGGAAAAAAGATGAATTTTCATTTGAGGAGCCCATTGCAAACTCATCCATATTTGTTTTACCTATAATAATAGCATTTTCTTCTTTTAGTTTTTTAACAACCGTCGCGTTGTAAGGAGATATATATCCTTTTAATATTTGTGACCCTGCTGTTGTTTCGTAGTTCTTTACGTTCATATTATCTTTTATGGCAACAGGCACACCGAAGAGAAGCCCTTTTTTTTCGTCCATTCTATCAAGTTCTTCTGCTCTTTTCAGTGCTTTTTCTATATCTAAATTGATAAATGCTTTAATATTTTTTTCTTTTTCATAAATATTTTTAGCATAATTTTCAATCACTTCTCTTGCAGTGATTTCTTTATTCTTGAGTTTGCTGGTAAGGTTGGATATTGGCAGATTGGTAATCGTCATGTTATTCACCTATGATATGCTTAACTCTATAAAAATTTTCACGGGCAAGCGTCTTGTTCTTTTCAAGATCTTCTTTACAAAGACCATTTTCTGTTTCATCTTTTCTTAAAAAAAGATGTGCCTCTTTTGTGTATATCTGCGGTTCCACGTTTTCAATATTTACTTCTTTCAATATTTCAAAGTAGTGAATGATTTCTTCTAGATCATTAAGTATTGTTTCTTTTTCTTTCTCTTTTAGTTTTAACGCAGCAAGTTTTTCAATTTTATCTATATCAATCATATTTATCCTCCTATGATAAGCTTTTTGAACTCGTCTTCACTTATTATTTTTATTTCTAATGTTTTAGCTTTTTTATATTTACTGCCTGGTTTTTCCCCTGCAACAACAATCGTTGTTGTTTTAGTAATGGTGTCAGGTACTTCTCCCCCTAAATTTTTCACAATATTTTGTGCTTCTCCACGTGAAAAATTTTTAAGAGTACCTGTAAAAACAATTTTTTCTCTCCTTAATGGCAAATTTTGTGTTTTTGTTTCTTCTTCCATTTTTATCCCAGCTGTCTTTAGCTTTTTTAAAATTTCTATATTTTGCTTTGAGGAGAAGAATTTTTTTATACTTTGTGCGGTAATCGGGCCAATACCTTCTATTGCAAGAATTTCATCTTCTGTTGCAACTTTCAGTGCATCAATGCTTTTAAATGTTTTTGCAAACAGATTTGCAGTGTATTTTCCTACCTGGAATATGCCAAGTGCATAAATAAGATTTGAGAGGCTTTTATTTTTACTCTGTTGAATGTTTCTTAATATTTTTTCTTCAAGCGTTTCTCCCATTCTTTCGAGTTTCAGAAGGTCTTCTTTTTTAAGGTAATAGAGATCGGAGTAGTCGGATATTATTTTTTTGTCTACCAGCTGGTCGATAATTTTATCTCCTAGTGCGTCTATATCCATTGCATTTCGCGAAGCAAAATGTATAATGCGTTCTTTTACTTGTGCAGGGCAGGATACATTAATGCATCTTGTTGCTGATTCCCCTTCGAATCTTATTGCAAGGTCACCACAAACAGGGCACTTATCTGGCATTTTAAAGGGTTGTGTATTTTGTGAGCGCTTCTCCTTTAGTACTTTTACTACTTCAGGTATTACCGAACCTGCTTTTCGTACGATGATTTTGTCGTTTATTCTTATACCTAGTCGTTTAATCTGGTCTTCATTATGTAGCGTAGCGCGAGATACAATGCTTCCTTCAAGTCCAACCGAATCGAAAATAGCAACTGGAGTGAGGATTCCTGTTCTACCAACTTGTACAATGATGTTTTTTACAGTAGTTTCTGCTTCTTCTGGTGGAAATTTGTATGCAATTGCCCATCTTGGCTCATGCGATGTTGCTCCTAATTTTTTTTGGAGCGCTATCTCATTTACTTTTAGCACTATGCCGTCGGCTTCAAATGGATAGTCATTTCTATGATTTTTGTAATAGTCACATCGTTCTATGATTTCATTTATTCCATTGCAAGGAGTAGCTTCTGGGCTTGTTTTAAATCCAAGTTTTTTTAGGAATTTAAGAATCTCAAAATGTGTTTCGAAACTAATGCCTTCTATCTCTCCTATACCATATGAAATCATCTGGAGTTTTCTCTGTGCTGTGATGCGTGAATCTAACTGTCTTAATGAACCTGCTGCAGCGTTTCTTGGATTAGCAAAAGGAGATCCGCCATTTTTTTCTCTCTCTTTATTTAATTCTTCAAAATCCTTTTTGTACATAATTATTTCCCCCCGGACTTCTATGACGAGAGGAATAGTATTGCCAAATAATTTTAATGGTATGTTTTTTATTGTCTTTACATTTAAAGAGACATCTTCTCCGTTTACTCCATTTCCGCGCGTTGCGCCTTGAATTAGTACGCCATTTTCATAGCGAATTGATACAGCAAGTCCATCCATTTTAAGTTCAGTCACATATTGAAATGTTTCTGTCTTTAGTTCTTTCTGTATACGTTTGTCAAAATTTATTAAATCTTCGTTGTTAAATGCATTGCCGAGTGATAGCATAGGTATTTTATGTTGCACTGTTTTAAATTCTTTAAGCGGAGGTGCTCCTACGCGCTGCGATGGAGAGTCAGGTGTTATAAGGGAAGGGAATTTTTTTTCAAGCGCAATGAGATCTTGAAACATCTGGTCATATTCGCGGTCTAAAATTTCAGGTTCGTTACGTGTATAATACAGATAATTATGATGTTGAATGGTGTACCGCAATTTTTTTATGAGGTCTTTTGCCTCTTCATAACTGACAGCAGAAATGTCTATTTTCATCTATTAAGAGATGAAAATCAATTTGTTTCCATCTATAATAAAAATCAGGTCTTCTTTGTTACTAAGGCAAACTGACGGGATAAAATCAGAGGGGAACAGATATTTTAAAATCTCCTTGTTATCCTTAATTAATGAGATATAGTATATATTTTTTTTATCCTTTTCTGAGAGGCTTTTTTTATAAAAGCAGAGTTGGGTATCATTATTCGATGAAAAATTAAAGGCAGAGAAACCTAATTTCAACATTTTGTTACGTTCTTTGCCATTTTGATCAAAGGTGATAAATTCATTTTCTGTTGCAAATGTGACGAGGTTATTGTGCAGAGAAATATTATTGATTTTACTATTTAACAACACTTTTGTGACAGATTGAAGATCCGCGCTGTAGAAAAACACTGGAACTGATGAATTTTCTTCTCCAGATAGCCTAAAGCCTGCTACTATACTGTCTCCTGCAAAATAGCCAAAGATAGAATGAAGGTTCCCTTTCTCAGTTTCTATTAGAGCGCTGTTTTCAACCATATTTTCGTTAATGAGGTAAAGCTCTCCTCTTTCGCCAGCAAAAAGAAGTTTTCCGCTATCGGAAATATCTATTTGTGAGGACTCACCAAGATCGGGTATTTCTTCTTCGAACAACGTTTTCCCTGTTTTATCTATTGTAACAGCTATGTATGAAAGGTCTGTGAGTGATTGATACACAAGTTTTATATTTCCATTTGAAAGAAACTTTCCTTTTATTCCTATATAATTTTCCAATTCCTTTTTTAAAACTTGTTTACCTTCTTTGTTAAATATGTAAAAATTTACTCCGGCAACAATTAGCATCTCTTCTTCAGTGTTTTCGCTTATATTAAAAATAGAAGAATCAATTTTTGTTTCCCACTGCGTTTCTCCCTGCATATTCAGTGCAATAATTTTTCCACCATGGGTACAAATAATGACAGTATCTCCCAAGTTTGCTAATCCAGCAATGGGTGTGTCTGTTTGCAGTACGTCTTTTTTTATAATACTGCTTTGCGTTGTTTGTATGTATTTAATTAAAAAATAAGCGATACTGGCAGCAAGCAGAATTAATACCAAAACAATTGTTATTTTTTTTCTCATCATATTTTATTGTACAAGCAACGTGTCTTTTTGTCAACAGTTACTGAATAAGAAAGTAAGTTTTACTCCATTCTACTATATATATTTAGGCATTGGTTTCTAAAATCAAACTCTAAAAATTTTTTTATTTTTAGGAGAATATTTTATTAAAATTATATCT
>DAOWNX010000020.1 GCA_030642335.1 Caldisericota bacterium | reverse complement strand
GATAAAGGTGTTGTAATAAATCCCGAAATTGTTTCTAGGGAGGGAGAAGAAGTAAAAGAAGAGGGATGTCTTTCCGTGCCAGGTGTTTATGGCCAGATAAAGCGTACTGAGAAAATCATTGTTAAGGGATTAAATATTAAAGGGAAAAGATTTAGACTGGAACTGAATGGGTTGAAAGCTCGTGTATTTCAGCATGAAACAGATCATTTAAAGGGTATTATTTTTACCGATTATATTGAGGAGATAGAAGAATTTACTGTGGAAGAGGGTTATAAATTACCCGAACAATTAGTAGAAAGGTTTAGGAGAAAATGAAAATTGTTTTTTTTGGTTCTTCCTCTTTTTCTATTCCATTTCTCGAAGCACTAAAAGAAGATACAGTGCTTGTCGTTACTATGTCCGATAAACCACAGAAGAGAGGGAAAAACCTTTTTCCCAATCCTGTAAAGAAAAGGGCAATAGAACTTAGACTGCCATTTGTTACTGTTGAAAAATTTGATTTAAGCTGTAAGGCCAGGATAGAATCTGTTTTCCCTGATCTATTTGTTGTTGTATCTTTTGGGAAAATTATTCCTGATTATATTTTATCCATTGCACAATGTGCTTTGAACTTGCATCCTTCCGCGCTTCCATTGTACAGGGGGGCAGCTCCTATCGAAAGACAAATAATGGATGGTGTGACAAAGAGCGCTATTTCTGTTATGGTAATAAATGAAAAATTGGATAAAGGCAGCGTACTTCTAAAACAGCCCCTCGAAATTTCGCTTGATGATACACGGGAAGACGTCGAGCAGAAAATTATAAATATGGGAATCCCATTGTTGAAACAAGCTATATCTATGGTAAAGGATGGAAATTACAGCGAAATAGCTCAGCAAGGAAAAGGAAGTTATGCGAAAAAGATTACAAAGGATGATGAACTGATACATTGGGGAAAAGATAATGTACATATATACAACAAAATAAGAGCACTTTGTCCTTTGCCTGCTTCATTTACTTTTTTTAGAGGAAAACGGCTTAAACTGTTCAAGGCAAACACTTTAGTACTCAATAAGGGAGTCCCTGGAGAAATTATTGATTTATTAAAAGAAGGTTTTGTTGTACAATGCGGAGTAGGTGCATTACTTATTAAAGAAGTACAAATTGAGGGAAAAAGACGTATTTGTGCTTCAGAATTTATTAATGGAACTAGATTACAAATTGGCGAAAAGTTAGGCTGAACATGAGGAGGAAAGATGAAAATTGTTGTTACTGTAAAGGTAGTACCTGAAGAGATTAAAATTGACAAAGAAACCGGAAGAGTAATAAGAGAGAATGTCAAATCTATTTTTAACCCACTTGACCTTCTTGCCGCCGAGGAGGGAAGAAAATTAAAAGAAGAGTTCGGTGGGGAACTTATAGCTGTATTAATGGCGCCTCCACAGGAAGGCGAATTACTTTCTACTTTATTTAAGTACGGATTTGATCGCGTGATACTGCTTACTGATAGAGCATTTGCTGGTTCTGATACTGTTGCAACGGCTTTTGTGTTGAGCAGTGCGATTAAAAAACTTATTCCGGATTACGATCTAATTTTGCAAGGCGATTATTCTCTTGATGGCGCAACGGGTCAGCTTGGAGGCGAAATGGCAGCTCTTTTGGATATTCCTTTTGTTTCTCAGGCAAGTTCTGTAAAAATGGATAAATCACTGCAAGTAGAACGATCGAGAGAAGAATCAATAGAGAGATACACACTGAAATTGCCTGCACTTGTTTCCGTAAGGAGAGGGATTAATAACGGTATAACGGTGAATCTTTTTAGTCTTATGGATGAAAGAAAAAAAAGTGTTGAAATATATACGAATAAAGAACTGAAGCTTCCGGAAGAAAAAATTGGCAAATCAGGATCAAAGACAGAAGTAGTAAACGTTATTCAGGTTGAGCTTCCATCCAGCACCGAATTAATAAAAGATAACGGAGCTAAACATCTTACGGATTTTCTTGAGAAGGCAGGTGTCATATGAAATTTCTTATTGTAGTGAACAAACATAATAGCATTATTGAAAAGATAAGTCAATTAGGCGGGGAGATTTTTGTTGCTAGTTTTGACAAAAAAAGCAGTGCCAATTTTGTGCCTTCTCACGAAATAACAAATGCAATCGAAGGATGCAGCTTTTTAATGAAAGTTTGTGAAGAACTTACTCCTGACGTTATCTTTTTTTCATCTGACCTTATACTAAGAGAAACTGCGTCTTATTTTTCTGGTAGGAAGGGGCTTGGACTGATTGCCCACAGCAAGAAATTGAAAATGGATAGCGATAAGTTGATAGGTACAGTTCCGGGGGGGAATAATCTTTTTGCAGAGGTACTATCTGTTTCTTGTCCTGTGCTTCTTATCTTGAAAGATGATAAAGTAGTGGAGATGACTCCTATGAAACCTAAATATGTTTCATTTGCGATAAGTGATTTAATCCAACGCGACTCTGT
Organism: Caldisericota bacterium; assembly: GCA_030642335.1. Classification (GTDB taxonomy): domain Bacteria; phylum Caldisericota; class Caldisericia; order Caldisericales; family Caldisericaceae; genus UBA646. The sequence goes on along the minus strand of DAOWNX010000020.1, from coordinate 6,699 downwards.
TAAAAAAACATCTGCAAATCCTATTAAAACAGCACGTATTGTCGTAGGAGTAGGAAGAGGAGTAAAGCCTTCTCTTATTACAGAGATAGAGAAATTTGCAAAAAATATTAATGGAGAAATTGGCTGTACAAGGCCTTTAGCGGATGTAGGGATGTTTCCAGAGGAAAGAATGATAGGAGAGACAGGTATATCTATTTCGCCAGATATCTATATTGCATTGGGTATCTCAGGCGCACTGCAGCATATAGCCGGGGTTAATGCCAGGCATATCATCGCAGTGAACAGTGACCCTGATGCCCCAATTTTTTCAAAGAGTGAAATTTCAATTAATCAGCCTGTTGAAGTTGTTTTGAAGGATCTCAGGAAATGCCTAAAAAGTTTTTCACTGTAAATAAAAGAACTGATGTAATACAGAAGATCTCTTCTCTTATTACTCTTTCTCCTTCTGAAGAGGAACTGGATATTTTATCTGTCGTTAACAGGGTTGCTAACAGGGATGTTTTTGCGTCATTTAGTATTCCATCTTTTAAAAAATCTCTTGTCGATGGTTTTGCTGTGCATTGCGAAGATACTGGGGGTGCATCAAACGGTAATCCTATTCCGCTCAAATTAGTTGGCGAGACACATATTGGAAATTTTCCTTCTATTCGTTTAGCCAATGATGAAGCAGTTTTTACGCCGACAGGTGGAGTAGTTGTTGATGGAGCTGATGCTGTTGTTATGTTTGAATGTACTGAAATGCGTGGCAATGAAATCTTTATTACGAAAGAGGTTTCAAAAGGTGAAAATGTTTTACCTGTCGGTGATGATATCCGGAAGGACAGCATCATACTTAAAAAGGGAGATTTTATTACACCTGAAAAAATTGCCGGAATAAGAAGCTTTGGAATAAAAAAAGTTTTTGTTTTTAAACCCGTAAAGGTGGGTATTTTTGCTACGGGAGATGAGCTTTGCGACGAGGGAGAATTGGGAAAGGGTAAAATATACGATAGCAACAGTTATGGTCTTGCAACAGAAGTTATTAAAGATGGGTTTGTTGCTAACAGATATGAAATTGTGAAAGATGACAAGGAGAAGATTATTTCCACTTTAAAAACTGCACTTAATGAAAATGATGTTGTTCTTATGAGTGGAGGTACAAGTAAGGGTAGCTTTGATTTTACTGTGGAGGCAATCAACTTGTTAGGTAAACCCGGTGTTGTTATTCATGGGATGCATCTTTCGCCTGGGAAACCGACTGTATTTGGAGTGATCAATGAGAAGCTTATTGTGGGGCTTTCAGGCAATCCACTTGCATCATTCCTTGTATACCGAAGCGTTGTACGAAATATTATATTTCAGAAGATGGGTATTAAGTTAAAAAGAAAAGTTGTATTTGCAGAGATTACCGAGAATATTCCATCACGAAAGGGAAGAGAAGAATTTATTATAGGGAAGTTTAGTTTGGATAATGGTAAGAACTTGGTTACACCTATATTTTCTGAGTCAGCATTTGTGAGCCCTCTACTTTTTGGTGACGGCATTATAACCATTCCGCTTATGAGTGAAGGTCTGAAAAAAGGGGAAAAGGTGATGTTCGAATTATGGTAGAAAGAGAGCTGTTTTTGAAAAAAAAATCATTAAAAGAGGCATTACAGATCTGGGGGAATGTACTGGATGGATTAGGATTTAAAGGAAAAATTAGCGAAGAGAAAATTTCTACTCAAGAATCTGCTTTCAGAATCGTTTCAAGGGAAGTACGGTCAAGATTTTCATCGCCGTTTTATACGGCTTCAGCTGTTGATGGAATTGCTGTAAATGCAGAAGATACGTACGGGGCAACATTAGCCAATCCTAAGGTTTTGATGTTAGACAAGGATGGCGTGATGCTAAACACGGGAGACCCTCTTCCTTTTGGTTGCAATGCGGTAATTATGGTTGAAAATATAGAGATAAAAGATAATACGTTTAAGATTTTTTCTTCTATTAATCCGTATAAGAATGTGCGGCTCATCGGGGAAGATATTGGGATAGAAGAGACACTTCTTTTTCCCGGTGAGTTAATCCATCCTTCCCATATCGGGGTTATGCTTGCCGGGGGAGTTACAGAAGTTTGGGTGAAGAGGAAACCGATTGTTGCAATTATTCCTACAGGTGAGGAAATTAAAAAGCCCGGCGATAAACTCACTGAAGGGGATATTGTCGATACAAACTCTTATATGCTTAAAGCAATGGTAGAAAAATGGGGTGGAAAGGGCATTATTACCGACATTAAACCAAACGATATAAATATAATATCCGAAGAAGTCAAAAAAGTTCTTTCGAAAGTGGATATAGCACTTGTTATAGGCGGCTCTGCAAAAGGAAACAAAGATCTCACGGGAAGAGTTTTCTCGCGTTTAGGTAAAGTGCTTGTTCACGGTGTTTCTATCCAGCCCGGTAAACCTGTTATCTTAGGAGTGGTTGATGAGAAACCTGTGATGGGGATGCCCGGATTCCCTGTATCAGCATACATTGCTTCACGCATTTTTCTAAAAAAAGCTATCTTTAAAATGCAAGGTATTAACGAAGATAAACCTAAAACTATCGAAGCGATAGTAAAAAGCCCGGTTACTTCTTCAATTGGCGTGGACGAGTTTGTACGTGTAAAGATCGGAGAAGTGCAAGGTGAAACTATTGCAGTACCTTTGAAAAAAGGGGCTGGCGTTCTTTCTTCTGTCGCTCGTGCCGACGGACTGCTTTGTGTACCATTTGACGATGAGGGCATAGAAAGTGGAAGTAAGGTATCTGTTGAGTTGATAAAAAGTGAGGATAAAATTAAAAATCAATTAATTTTTATAGGGAGTAATGATCCTCTTCTTAATGCTTTAATAACATTTATAAAAAAGTCTCACCCTGATTTCAAGGTTGGTATTATAAATAGTGGAAGTTTAGGTGGCCTGCTTGCTCTTGAAAGAGGAGAGTGCAATTTTACTGCAGCACATCTATTTGATGCGGGCACAGCTACATATAACATGTCATTTTTAGAAAAGTATGTGACAAAAGAAGTTGTTGTGGTGCCTTTTAGTCTTAGAGAACAGGGATTTGTTGTTCAAAAAAGCAATCCTAAGAATATAAAGGACATAAAAGACCTCATAAGAAAGGATATCTCATTCGTTAACAGGCAAAAGGGCTCTGGCACCCGTGTGCTCTTTGATTATCTTTTAAAAAGAAACGGAATAAACCCCAAAGATATAAAAGGTTATTCTCATGCGGAGTATACACATCTTGCTGTTGCAAACAATGTGAAGCTTGGTGGTGCAGACTGCGGCATGGCAATTCATTATGTGGCAGATGTACTTGGCCTGGATTTTATTCCTGTTAAAACTGAGCAGTATGACCTTGTATTCTTAAAAAGCGATATCAATAGAAAAGAAGTTTCTCTGCTACTTGATGCAATAAAATCAGATGGGTTCAAAGAGATTGCAGATAAATTTAATGGTTATAAGTTAAATGTGACAATATAAAAAGTTTTGCAATGTTTGATAATTGTTGCAATTTCATTAATTTAGTAAATAAATCTCTTCATTTATCTTTTTATTTAACATCTCTTACTCTCATATCACACTGCTTCTTTTTAAAGCATTTTCTCTTCCTTATTTTATTTCGACATACCTCCTATTAAATTTTTGTTTCTCATATATTTAGATCCATAAGTCGGAAAATTTTCCACACTTTTCATAAGAATTTTTAGATATTTCAAAAAGTAAAGGAAAAGAATAAACAGAAGGAAGAAAATATCCCCTCATAAATTAAGACATACATTTGCAACCTTGTAGTAGAAAGCAGTGCAGATATAGTAACGATTAAAGATATATTGAGTCGTTTATCTTTAAACATTCTGCAATCTATATGCATGTAAACAAACAGGTAAATATGCAGAAGAGCCTGCAGAGTTTTAAGGGAGAGTATTTCTACTCCCCCTTAAAACTCTTTTTATGAATGCTTTAAAGAGAGAAATTCAGATTTATTGCTCTACATAGAATTTTGAAATTATACATCCATCTTTTGCGTAATTTATATCATAGAGGAAACCATCTCCACCAAGAATTCCAGTTTCGCAGATGCTAAAGCTTGAAGGAAGTAGGTTCTCCTGATGTTTCTTATCAATTTCCATTAATACATTTTTGGATGCACTTTAATTCAGGGTTAAAATAGAGTATGTAAGTTGTAATTATTCCGTCTTTTTCTCCATTTAACGTAAAATAGCGAATTGTATCTCTTTTGGAATGTAAACCAAGGCTTTCATATTTTAGCTTTATTTATTAAATAGCAGATCAGATTTCCAATCGAGTTTTTAAATATAGAATATAGTTTCAACCTATGTTTACCTTAACATTCCTTTCTTTACTATAGCCATTGCTTTGCTATATTAATCATTATTCTAGGCACTCTTTTTCCTCTTCCAAAACCAAGAAGTACCACAGCTAAATAGATTACAATGGCTATAATAACAACAATGATAATGATTTTTATTGTTTTTTTTATTCTCATTTCTTATATACCATTTTTGTTTGTATACAAACAATTATGTATTTTTACTAATTTCATAACCTGAACCAATAGTCCAATAATCAGCCTCCACATGACCATTCATATCCACCACCAACATGTAAGTAAAATTTCTGCCAGGGATAATCGTATTGTATAGGAACTTCAAAAGCATTCAACTCAAATTGTCCTTTTACATATTTGTAATAAGAAGCACGATTATTATAGTAATTTTCTGCATTGGCAATAATACCATCATATTCCCAAGTAAGATAAGTTGCTGCCCATTGTGATGAGCTGACGTTTGTAATCTCATTATTATGCCACGCCCAATGCATTTGACAGTAAAAACTCCACTGTAAGAAGCCGAGAGAACTATAACCAGAATAAATTCCCGTGATAGTATTACTGCCGGAGCTTAGAGGAGCAATTTTTGTATGGATTTCTTTTATAAAAGCAGGATCATTCTTAGTTATATTTGTAACTTTTGTATAGAGATTCGGGAAAAATAGTTTTAGTTCATTATTTAAGAAGTTCTTATTCCAAATAACCTTCTTTCCTCCCTTTTGCGCCTTAATTGTAGATTCTATGGATTCTTTTATCGTGTTCTCAAATTGTGCATCCGATAGTGAAAGGTAAAAATTTTCGGCGTCTTCAAACGTTTCAAAATTCTTGTTCCCTTTGTTTACCTCGAGGTTTGAATCACTGTAATAAGCTGTCATAGTTAACAATTTTATCCTTTCTTGCTTATTATATTTATTACCTGCGAAACTTATTTTTGGAGCAATACCCAGAGATACACCTACGAATGCAATAATCAATAATAAAGCAATAGTTTTTTTCTTCATATTTTTTTCCTTTCATAAATTTTAGTTTTTTGCCTTTTCAGGTCATTAATATAAAACATTCTTCTTGCCTTTGATCCTGCTTTTAACTGTTTCTGTATCAATATTTTATACCTTGAAATCTTTTATGCAATTTCTGTTGCCAAAGTTAATAGGTTCTTGCGCAAGAAATTTAACTCACCACCATTTGTCCATCAGTTCATTGCTCTCATATTGCATCACCTTCCTCCCGAGGGTTAAAACTCGTCCTGAACCCTGGACTGCAACGTTCCAGTGCAGACTCGTTTCAGGGTTTGTTCCTTTTCTAATAATATCTTAATCATTTTTTTTTGCAATAAGTTTTTTACTTCTCTGGAATCTACATTCTTTTTCAGCAGGTGCCAATTACATAAGTACTTGCTTCCTTAGATAAAAATATTCAAAAAATACTCTAAACTGACAAAGTTAGGAGATACAAGGACTTTTAAAGAGCCTCTATTTGAGGATGCGTGCACTTAAAGCTCTCCTTGCTTCCGTATCTCTCTTAAGGAACAGACGATGTCAATAAATCATTTTTATCTATTGCAATAACTGAGCCTGAAGTTTCTTGGTTTGGTGGTGTATACAGAAACACTTTTGAGTCATCAGATGTAATCATTTTAGAGCCATTTGGAAATCTAACAATATTTTTCCCTGAATTTATATCTATGAGGTAAGAAAAGGTTAAAGTTAATAAAGTATCTTTTGCGTCTCTCCTCTCCTCATTTGCCAATCCTATAAACTTTCCCTTGTCTTTAAGTTCAATTATTCCATATATGTCTGTATTGGGTTGTAATTTGAGTTTTATTTCCTCTTCTGTATCCTTATTGATTGCGACTAATTCAGAATAATCGTCGGATAGAGCATAGACAAAATTTTCGGCTAAGTAATTAAAATGATAACCAGCGTTAAGTGATTTAGCAAAATTAGTCTTAAACGTATCCAAACTTATGCCCACAATTTTTGTGTTGCTATATTCCTCAGGAAAAAGATAAATCATTTCATTTGATGGATCAAATTCAAACCTAGGATAGAGAAACCCTGTAATCTTAGATGCATCTACTCCCTTGAGAGAAGGGTAAGAAAAAACCTTCATTGTAGCGCCAGTATTTGCATCAATTGCAAAAATTTGGAAGTACTTTTCTTTGGGTTCAATACCTCCAAATAAAAGCATATTATCTTTCCACTGAATAAACGAGAGATATTCATTATCAAATTCTCTTTTCCAATAAATTTGTGGTTTTGTAAGTTTAAGTTCAATATCTGTTTTATCAACACTTGCTTCACTCTTTGTTAGATTCCATATACGTTCTCCAGGCGCACAGAT
>DAOWNX010000132.1 GCA_030642335.1 Caldisericota bacterium | reverse complement strand
GACAGATAAATGAGTTCTCTTAATTTAATACGTGATCGAGTCGATTTCATTTTTTTCTTTTCCTGTGATGGAAATTGATATGCGGTTAGGCAAACAAACTATACTTTCACCAGTTTTACTGATCCATCCTTGTTTTATGCACAGTTTATCGTGGCAAGTAGATTCAATAATATGCACTTTTCCGTTTTTTACCTGCATAGTAATCGTTCCCTCTTTGCTTTTTATTGTGGTTATTATTTCTGTTGTTTCATTTAACGGTATTTGCTGCACTATTTCTCCATCACTTCTTATAATGATTGTTCTTTTTGCCTTACTTATGCTTACAAAAGTATATTGCCCAATTGCAAATATAAAAATTACTACAAGGATTAAAGCAAGAAGTTTGTCACCCTTTTCCATTTTCAAGTATAAGAGAATCTTTTAATTCTTTTGTACGGAACACGTTTAAATCATTGTCAATTACTACAATATCAACGTCAAACTTTTTTGCATTTTGCACTGCCTCATTTTTCCCTATTATAAAAAAAGCAGTAGAAAGTGCATCACCATAGTATCCTTTGTCTGACACAACTGTGACAGAAAAGATTTTATCTGCCGGGTGTCCATTAAATGGATTTATAAGATGACAGTATCTTTTGTTGTCTTTAATGAAAAAACGCTCATAATCGCCGGAAGTAGAAATAAATTTAGTTCCTTCAATATTTAGAGTACCGATGATCCCGTCTTCTCTTGGGTTTTTTATGCCAATTTTCCACTGTTTGTCTGGAGGAGTTCCATAGAGTAAAATGTTCCCTCCGATGTTAATAAGGGCTCTTTCTCCATTTATTTTATCTAGAATTTCTTTTAGGCAATCTAAAGTATATCCTTTTGCGATACCTCCTAAATCCAAGGCTTCTCCCTCTTTTTTTAAAAAAATAGTATTCTTACTTATTATTATGTCGTTATAGTTAGTGAGATTTAACGCATCCTTAATTTCTTCTTCAGATGGGATTCTATAATTTTTGTCTCTGAACCCCCATATTTGTGACAGAGGCGTGATTAGAGGGTTGAATGTCCCATTGGTGTTATGTGCAAGTTCCATTGCTTTTTCTATTATTGCAACTGTTTCGGGATGTACGGTTACATTTTTTATACCTGCGTTTTTATTTATTTTGTAGATGTCAGAATTGGGAGAAAAACCGTCTATATAGCTATTTATTTCTTCTATTTTTTTAATAACTTCTTTTAAAATTGTTTCTTTATTATCACCATATATTTTTATGTCCACGATTGTATCCATTGCGTATAATTCAGCTGTTGCAGGAGGTTTTTCTGCTTTGTTAATAAATGAGAAAATAATAAGGCATACAACAAAAATCCATCCCGCTATTGTGACTATATTTCTTTTTTTATTCAATGATATTTAGTTCCTTTCCGCAAAAATCACATTTACCGTTATGCACGTTGTTTTCGGTAATACTAAATCCACGCCTACTTATAACCCTTCTTTTGCATTGCGGGCAGTATGTGTCTTCATAAGGATGCCCTAATATGTTTCCTGCATATACAAAGTTAAGGCCTTCTTTTAATCCAACATCGTGTAATTCTTCAAGTTTTTTAATAGAAGTTGGAGGAATGTGAGAAAGCTCAAGATATGGGAAAAACCTTGTTATATGCCAGGGTGTTTCTTTGCCAAGGTTGTTTTTTATCCATTTTGCAAGCTTTTGCATTTCTTCGGCACTATCATTGATGGTTGGTATAATGTTTGTCACTACTTCGATATGAATATTCCACTTAGTTTTTGCATAGACGATCGTATCTAATATTTTGTGCCAATTAAAAATTGGGGTGATCTTTCTATAGTTTTCGTCAGAGAATGCTTTTATGTCTACACTGAAGGCATCGAGATACGGGCCTATTAGGTCTAATCCTCTTTTTGTTATGGAGCCATTTGTTACGTAGACAGTGTAAAGCCCTTCTTTTTTTGCAAGTTTAGCTGTTTTTAGTGTGTATTCAAACCAAATTGTAGGTTCATTGTATGTCCATGCAATGCCTTTTGCTCCATATGATTTTGCAAGTTCAATTGCTTTTTTTGGGCTAATCTCTTCGCTGAGATCTTTAATATTTTTTTCTGATGGGTAAAAGCGCGAAATATTGTAATTTTGGCATCCCCTACAGCGAAAGTTACAACTCCAGGTGCCAAGAGAGAGTGCATTTGTCCCAGGATGGAAGTGGAAAAGTGGTTTTTTCTCAATTGGATCTACCTGAGCAGAGGAAGCATACGAATCAAGTATTGTGTAAAGTTTGCCTTTTTTGTTTATCCGTACTTTACAAATACCTGTTTTGTTTTCAGGAATTATGCAGTGAAAATGGCATAGATTACACTGCACTTTGCCATTCGAAAGCGTCTCGTATAAAAGTGCCTCTTCCATTTATATATTACCTTTTAAGTATTTGTCAATTGAAGCTGCAGCCAATCTACCTGCACCCATTGCAGTAATGACAGTTGCATTGCCTGTTACAATATCGCCTCCCGCAAATACTCCCTTTACACTGGTTGCTCCATTTTCATCAGCCCATATGATACCATGACGACCTGTTTTCAGTCCCTCTGTAGTTTGTGCAATAATTGGGTTAGGTGTTGTTCCAATAGCTACAATTACTTGATCAATATCAAGTATAAATTCAGAGCCATCTATGGGAACAGGTCTTCTTCTCCCAGAAGCATCTTTTTCTTTAAGTTGCATTCTTATACATTCAATAGTTTTGACAAATCCTTTTTCATTACCAATGTAACGAATGGGGTTTGTAAGAAGCCTAAAATCTATGCCTTCTTCTTCTGCGTGAAGAATTTCTTCATTTCTTGCAGGCATCTCTTTTCTGGAGCGCCTATAGATAAGGAAGACATGCTCTGCTCCTAGCCGAAGTGCAGTTCTTGCTGAGTCCATTGCAACATTACCCCCACCAATTACTGCGACTCTTTTAGCTATTTTGATTGGGGTATCATATTGTGGAAATTTGTATGCTTTCATTAAGTTGACTCTTGTAAGGAATTCATTAGCTGAATAAACCCCGGCTAGATTTTCTCCTGGAATATGCATAAAGTGCGGTAGTCCTGCCCCAGCACCTATAAATACTGCATCAAACTTATCTTTCATTAATTCTTGAATGGTTAATGTTCTCCCAACGAGTGCATCTGTTTTAAATTTTACGCCGAGTTTGTTTAACATATTAATTTCTTTCTGAACAATTAATTTTGGCAAACGAAATTCGGGT
>DAOWNX010000153.1 GCA_030642335.1 Caldisericota bacterium | reverse complement strand
GATTCCTAAAGACAAAGTTGACCGGTGGATTGACATTGCTGTTTCAGAATCACAGGAAAAGAGAATAAAAGGGAAAAAAGTAACACCCTTTCTTCTAGCCCGCATAGTTGAGCTTAGCAAGGGAGAAGCTCTTAATGCCAATTTTGAACTTGTAAAAAACAATGCACGAGTTGCCGCAGAAATTGCTAAAGCAGTGCATGATAATTAATGGACTGGACAAAAGATTATTTTGATGAATTTTATCTTCGTTATTTTCTTCAAACCCAAAAAGAAGAAATAACAAAAAAACAGGTAAATTTTATTGCAAAATTTTTCGATACAGGAAACTATCTACTCGACGCTGGCTGTGGCATTGGCAGACATGCACTTTTGCTGGAAGAACAAGGCTTTAAAATATTAGGAATAGACAGCTCTCCCTTATATATAAAATTAGCAACAGCTGAAGCAAAAAAAAGAGGTCTTAAAAATGTTCAATTTGTACAACAGGACATAAGAAAACTCTTCCTTGAACATGAATTTAATGGAATATTAAGTCTCTGGTCCTCATTTGGATATTTTGATGATGATACAAACTTTGACATTTTAAAGAAACTCTATACTTCATTAAAAAAAGACGGCAAACTCATCATTGACATCGAAAACAGAGATTACATTCTAAAACATTTTGTCCACGAAACTTTCAAAGAAAAAGAAAATATTTTCATCTTAGAAAGAAGACATTACCACCCTCTTACCTCAATTATCACAACGCACCGTTTCATTGTCGGAAAAGATTTAAGAAAAGAATATTTGCGAAACATCCGCATGTATTCCGCAACAGAAATGATCAATCTATACCGAATTATCGGATTTAAAAATATCAAAGTTTTTGGAGATTATACAGGTAAAAAATTTTCAGAAGATTCAAAGCGAATTATAATCCACGGTGAAAAATATTGACTCACAATAAAAAATTGCTAAAATATGACTGAAGCTGTAATGTATAAATAGGAGGATTATCAGACGATGTTAGTCACAACACTTGAAGGATACGCAATAAAAGCACTAATTTATCTTGCGAAAAAAAAAGATAACAGAGCAACAATTAGAGAAATTTCGAAAGAAAACAATATTTCTTTTTCATATATCCTGAGAATATGTTCAATGCTTCGCAGTAATGGCTTATTGGATAGTGTGAGGGGAAGAAGCGGAGGATATATCCTTTCGCGCAATCCAGCAAATATTTCTCTGTACGAAATAATACAAGCTGTTGGAAGAGAAACAATAGAGATAAAATGCAATTATGGGAAAAGAAAAGACATACCATGCATCCCAACGGACTGTCTTGCTCTACACCCGTGGGAAAAAACAAAATCAAAAGTCGATAATCTGTTTAAAAGTATCTCACTAAAAAATTTAATGGAGGATAAGAAATAAAAATGCAATTACAACAAACTCAAGTTATTAATGTATTGAAAACAACATTTATCCCTGGATTAAAAAAATTGCTTCTTAGCGTCGGGAAAGTACAAAAAATAGATGTTCGTGAAGATGAAGTCCTGATCTCTATTATGATTCCTAAAATTCCTGGTAAGGATGTTAATACACTTAAAGATACTCTCACAAAAAGATTAAAGGATATAGGCGCAAAAAAGGTAGGATTAACTGTTTCATTTAAAACAGAACAAAAAATAAAAGACATTATTGCCATCGCATCAGGTAAGGGTGGCGTTGGTAAATCAACCGTAAGTACAAATATTGCCATAGCGCTTGCAAAATCAGGCAAAAAAGTTGGCGTGCTTGATGCAGACATACACGGTCCGAACCTGCCTATTATGTTTGGCATCCATGAAAAACCTTTTGTTAACAAAAACAAAAGAATTATCCCGATAGAGCGATACGGAGTTAAGGTAATATCGCTCGGTTTCCTGGTCGAAAGCCCCTCTACACCCATCATATGGAGAGGCCCACTTGTGACAAAAGCTATCGAACAACTATACAATGACGTAGAATGGGGAGAATTAGATTATCTTCTTATAGACCTCCCTCCGGAAACAGGAGATGCCGCACTTACCGTTATGCAGAGTTTACCACTTAAATATGGCATAATAGTTACCACACCGCAAGATGTTTCCATTGTTGATGCATCAAAAGCATTAAAAATGTTTAAGAAAATGAACATCCCAGTATTAGGCGTTATAGAAAACATGTCTTACTTTATCTGCCCAAAATGCGGTGAAAAAACTGAAATATTTGGACACGGTGGAGGCGAAAAAATAAGTTTAGAAAACGAAGTCCCATTTCTCAACAAAATTCCATTAGAAACAAAAACAAGAGAAGCTGGAGATAACGGTATACCAACTGTTGCGTTGAGCGAAGAAACAGAAACTAAACACATTTTCATGGAGATAGCAAATAAAATTATAAAAACCACTCAAAAAGATTAAAATGAAAAAAATTATCATCTGGATACTTGTAGTAATTTTAGTGTTTGGCTTTATATATGTAGCAAATAATATCTTAATAAAATATAAAGAAAGCCAAACAACACTCTCCCATCGATACATTCCGGATGTACCTTTTTTGCTTAAATTTAATCAAGAATCCGAACAATTTGCAAAAGAATGTTGTAACATTCCTCTTTTCATTGCAGATATAAATTTTAGCAACAGTTACTTAATGATTTTTGATGATAGTTCCCAGCTTGTTGTATTGGAAATAGAAAATAATGTCACAAGAGAATTGGATAAAATAGCCATAATATTAAAATACAAAGAAGCATTTGAAATAAACCGAACATGGGAAAGAGGTTTCCCCATTCTGAAAGCAAATAAAGCAGAT
>DAOWNX010000117.1 GCA_030642335.1 Caldisericota bacterium | reverse complement strand
CTTATATAAACCGGGATAAGTAGAAGGAACGCAAGCATTCCTTTGTATCCGTTGATTATTGTTAGAGCAGTTGCTGGTCCTGCAATACCAGATGAATGCCCGGATACTTTGTATATGAATTTATTAACTGTAAAAAGAAAAATAACATTCAGTAAATATGATAATCCAAGTGCAATAAAAATTTTATCACTTTTAGTTACAACAAGAAGAATAAATCCTATAGGATAGCTTAATGCATCAAGAATGAATGAAATTTTTCTTTCGCCATTGTAATCTCCGGGATGTTTTAAAAGGTGTATCCATGCCAGCAGGGGTATTATTCCTATGAATATTACTGATATTATAAACCCTCTCAGGCTATTTGCCTTCCCTTTATTAAACTGGTAAATTATATATAGTGAAAAAAGCGCAACAACAGGCACATCAAAAATAAACGTGAGAAAGCGGTATTTTTTCATTACTTACCTCCCAAAATATTCAACAAAAGCCAAAGATTAGTACTCACTATTTATGTGCCTCCATGTTTTTATTGCTGGGCTAGCAGCTATTTAATTTTTTATCTATTTTTGTCTGTTTTTATAGTATGTGACTATTCTCATTTTGCAAGTTTTTAAATATAAAAATCTTTCATTTTTTCATTAAATGTTGCCGGAGCAACTTTTTTTACTTCCCTTAGCATAATCTCTGCCACTTTGCGAATTTCCCACTGAGCATGCTTTGAAATTCTTTCATGGAAGAAATGCATAAGTTCTCTTCCGTTTGCTGTTGCAACAAGTTTTGTTTCCGTTGCATTTGGTAGTATAAATCTTGCATCTTCGATAGCTACTTCGTCCGAGAGTTTTTTATAAACATCTTTAAGGTATTCCATTGTCTCTGTATATAGTTTGTAGGATTCTTTTTTGTTTTTAATTGACCCAGGAACGATGAAAGGAAAATCTGATTCTTTAATAAATCGCTGGCTTTGCTGGGTAAACGCGAAGAATCTATGCCGTACAAACTGGTGGCTGCAGCTGCGAGAAATTCCTTCTACCGCAAAGGTAAAAGAAATATGCTCAAATACTGAAAAGTGGCCTAGTTTTATGGCAAGATGAACGAGGCGTTCTACTTCATCTTCTTTAAGATTTAACGACATTACACTTCCCTTAAACCTGCTCTGCCGCATGGCAACTGCAACGGTATAATCTGGCCGAGGAGTATAGTTCAGCAGCCTTACCCGTACTTCTCTTAATCTACTTTCGGTAGCCATATCCCTGTTTGTTTTTGGTACTTGCCTTTTTTATCCTTGTAAGAAGTTTTGCATATTTTATCGGCACCAATGAAAAGCACCTGCGCAATCCCCTCATTTGAATACACTTTTACGGGAAGTGGCGTTGTGTTCGAGATTTCTATTGTAACGTATCCTTCCCAGCAGTTACTTGACCAACAAGCCTTTCCATTTCTTCTCACATATAATGTATGATTGGGAACCGTAACATCATATACATAACCATCGTAATCTATTTTTGAAAATGACTTTTTACATAGTTTGGGTGTCAGTTGTTTTTTTGAGATTCTAATTTTATAAATATTATAATTAGATTTTACGCTTCGACCCCTTAACATTTTAATAGGGGTTTTTTCTTTAGGGATTTTTCTTATAATAGCAGCCCAACCTGCTTTTAAGATTAACTCTTGCAGATCATCTGCTAATTTTTCTGAAGCAGTCGTAAATGTTAAAGTTTCTTTGCTTCCATCTCTCAACATATATGCATCTAAAAAGATTCTGATTCGCTCAGAAGACAAGGACTTTATTTCAGAGGGGATAAATTTATCTTGTGCATGTCCGAACTGCATAAGATAACTGCAAAGTTGTTTGTCCAGAATGCTAAATCCAGTGTCAGTAACATAATACTTTAAAGGCAACTTTTTAATCCATCCTTCGATTATTTTTTTATTGTCTCCAAAAGCTGCAACTTTAACAAAATATCCCTTTTTAGAAATATAAGCACTCCCTTCAGCAATCCATATCCCAAAAAACCTTAGCCAATCATCCATAGGAATTTTTAACGGCTGAGTATAATAATCATTATCAATGTAATCATTATCTCTTAACGACCATACATACATCTTGCTTGCTCCTGTGTTTCTTGTCGTATACGTGGTTTCTCTTCCTAAAATGTTTTGATTGTATAAATCAGTAAATATTTTTCCGAACTCTCTATAACTAATTTTGGTTTGAAGTTTACCATAAAGTTCTTTAGAATTTAATGATCCTCCTTTTAGACAAGCTACTATTTCTTTTTTTATTGTATGGTATGTTGAAAACCGCAAACTTTTTATAACAGAAGGAAGAATAAAATAATCTCTTTTTTGGCCCTTCCATATAGCATCTCTTTTAAGTTCGTAATTATATTTGCCATAAACATTATCGGCTCTGATAAATTCAAAATTATTGCTCCATCTTTTTTTGACGAAAAGTTGATGTGACGTTGTAACTGCAAGGTCAATATTTCTTCCTTTTATTTGTATAAGTTTATCTTTATATTTAAACTTTTGTTTTCTGATAACTTGTTGGTATTTTAGTTCACCACGTTGATTTAATGTTGCAACAATTTCATCATCCTTAACTTCGTTGAATTTCTTCCATCCGTCTAACGTAAGTAATTCTGTTTCTTTGTCATAGCATGGCTCTAGAGGCGTGACATTCACAATGATGCCGGCCCTGGCATAAGTGCTTTTCCCAAGGACAATGCAGAGCACTTCCCTTGGAATATTAAAATACTCTACACTTTTTCCAAGAGCAAATGAGTTAGGCGGGATAATACATACATCGCCCTTATAGTCTACAAAACTTTTTTTTGAGAAGTTTTTTGGGTCAACAATTGCCGAATGCACATTTGTGAAAATTTTAAATTCGTCTGCGATACGCATATCATACCCGTACGATGAAACACCAAACGATATTACGCCGTTGGATATTTGTCCTTTTTCAAATGGTTGTATCATTCCTTTTTTTGCTTGCTCAATAATCCACTCATCTGATTTTACGCTCACATTCACCCCTTTTGTTTTGATGTATTATAACATTTTTCAATTGATTTCAAAAAATGTTAATTTAAAATTTCTCTGCAATTTTTTAATGCAATATAGGTTTATAGTCTATAGATAATTGATTTTTGTATTTCTGTTCAGTTTAAACGAGGTTGAATTTTTTTATATATTTATTATAGTAATCTGGATAAGGAGCTACAGATGAAAAGAGAGATAAAAGAAACAATTGCATCAATTGGGAAAAGGCTGTATGAAAGGCGTTTAAATGGCGGATATGGAGGGAATATTTCTATAAAGGACGAGGGAATGATTTATATTACTCCATCTGGCGTGCCAAAGGATATCCTTTCATATTCAGATATTATCGTAGTGGATTTTAAAGGAAATTTGCTGGAGGGGAAAGGTAAACCTTCTTCCGAATTATTATTTCATGTTGCTATTTACAAGGAAAGAAGCGATGTAAATGCTATTGTGCATACCCATCCACCGGTTGCAACCGGGTTTGCAATTGCTAATATGCCTTTGCAAAAAGCGATACATGAAGAAGTATCGCTCATTTTGGGTGAAGTACCAGTACTTCCCTATGAAATGACATCGTCAAAAGAACTTGCAAAAAGTGTAGCAAATGCCTTCAAAAAAT
>DAOWNX010000048.1 GCA_030642335.1 Caldisericota bacterium | reverse complement strand
ATTGGTCCGAAAGGAGTTTGAAAGCAAAAACAAGAGACGATCAAATTATGTTTGGTGTTATCCAGGGGAGTTTTTATAGAGATTTGCGAAAAAAAGCAGTGGATGGTATTTTGTCATTAGATTTCCCTGGAGTAACGCTTGGGGGTTTAAGTGTGGGGGAAGAGAAAGAACTCACAAAAGAAATGGTTGATTATATTGTTTCGATTTTACCTGAGAATAAACCACGGTATCTTATGGGTGTGGGTGACCCAATTAGTATTCTTGAGTATGTGAAACTTGGAGTGGACATGTTTGATTGTGTTCTTCCTACGCGTGTCGCTCGTAATCGTACTCTTTTTACAAAGAACGGTCCTATAAAAATAACAAAAGCGATTTATAGGGAAGATTTCACTCCAATAGAGGACGATTGTGATTGCTATACTTGCAGGACATTTACAAAAGCATACTTAAATCATCTATTTAAAGCAAGAGAATTTCTTGCGGGAAGGCTAGCTACAATTCACAATCTTTTTTTTCTTCAAAAATTAATCCTGGATATAAGAAAGTCTATCGAGGATGATAATTTTCTTGAGCTCTACGGGAGTTTTAAGAAAAGATACCAGCAGACGAATTATAAATAACTAAATACATTTTGCTTCCACTTGTTAGATTTGAAAATGTGTAAAATTCCAGTATAATTTGATAATTACAATAAAAAAGAATTAAGGAGAGAAAGATGCGAAAGGCTAAAAAGACAGTAGTATTTTTGATTGTTTTTGTTTTTTTATTTTCTCTGTTTTCTTTCTCTGCCTGCAAATCGAAAGGAAAGTCACTAAATATTATCATTAAGTGGCATAATCATCAGTCGTTTTATAAAAATCCTGTTTCTCAGGAATATATTCTTTTATGGGTAAGGTTGCACGGCGCAAAAGATTATTACAGGATGCCTTATATTGTATCGCAGCATCCTGATGTTAAAGTTTCTTTTGACCTATCTGGTTCACTAATTGAGCAAATTACTGATTATATTAATGGTGCAAATGATGAAAGAAGAATAATTTCAGAAAATTATAGAATTTATGGGGAATAAATTTAAACATTGGGTTGGACAAAATAAATCATTATTGAACGGCTCTGCAATCCCTCTTTATCCTGGTTCTCCTGACGTAAGAAGTTTTCTCCTTCGGTATACCCAATTTTGCCATTAAAATCAATTGCATATGTATTTCGATTAGATTATACTGTTGATAAATTTGTTGCTCAGTTGGAATACGAGCCTTGATACAAATAAACGAGGAGGTTAAAAATGAAAGGTAAAAACCAGAGAAGCTTAAAAGAAGAGAATACATCAGTAGTTTTAAAACTGGTTCGTGATCACCCTGGGATATCTCGGGCAGGTATAGTGCGTATTACAAAGCTAACTCCTCCCACTATTTCTCGACTTATTTCTTTTTTAATTGGCAATAATTTGATAGACGAAAAAAAGAGCGAGAGCGATAATATAGGAAGAAAGCCAATAGGTCTTTATTTTAATAAAGATGCGTTTTATATAGTGGGGATTGATTTTTCTTATCTTCACGTTAAAGGTGCTGTGCTTAATCTTGTGGGAGAAGTTGTGGAAGAAGCATCTATCCCAGTGGACAGTGCTTCATTTTCTAAAAAAGATATGGATAAGATTAGTAAGATGATATCTTCATTTATTAGCCGTTTTGGAAAGGATAAGATATTAGGGATAGGGTTTTCTTCTCCAGGAATGATTGATGACAAGCAAGGAACGATTATCAGAATTCCTCATTTCCCAAAAGTAAAAAATCTTCCTGTAAGAGAAATCTTAGTTAAAGAGTTTGAGCTTTGTACGATTATTGTCAATGATGCAAATGCAGAGGCAGTAGGGGAAAAATATTTTGGAGAGGGCAAAAATATATCTGATTTTGTATTACTTCATTTAGGTTACGGTATTGGTTTAGGAATTGTTTTAGAAAATAAGCTGTATACAGGAAATTTTGGTGTCTCTGGAGAGATCGGGCATACTTCTATTGATCGAAGGACAGGAAATCTATGTGATTGCGGTAACAGGGGATGTGTAGAATTGTATGCAGGTTTAGAGGGGATTTTTTCTGATATTTCTAAATTTTATGGGAGAAAAGTTTCTCTTAAACAGCTTAAAAAACTTGTGAAGGATGGAGATAAAAAAGTGCTTGCTGTATTAGAAGAAAAAGCTGAACTTATAGGGTATGTACTGGTCAATGTGGTAAATCTTCTTGTTCCACAGAAAATTATTGTTTCTGGTCCTGTTACATCATTGGGCAAGGCAATTATTGACCCAATAAAAAATGTAGTGGAAGAGCGTTCATTTTATGGAGTAGGAAAAAAAATTCCTATTGTAAATTCAAGGTTAACCGGGAATAATTGTCTTTTAGGGGCTATAACGATGATTCTTGAAAGATTTTTAGAAAAACCGTACGAATTTCTTCGGTAATTCTCCTTGTATAAGCAGGCCTGCGGAGCGATTAAAAAATGGTCATTCTATGGCCTGCTTCTTTTTTTTACTTCAGTTCAATTACTCTATCTTTTTTTAATCTGAATATCAAGATCATCTAGCTGTTCTTTTTTGATTTTGTTGGGTGCATCTGTCAGAGGAGATACTCCTGCTGTCGTTTTAGGAAAAGCAATTACA
Organism: Caldisericota bacterium; assembly: GCA_030642335.1. Taxonomy (GTDB): domain Bacteria; phylum Caldisericota; class Caldisericia; order Caldisericales; family Caldisericaceae; genus UBA646. The sequence continues at coordinate 4,081 of DAOWNX010000048.1, read as the reverse complement.
TCTCTTAAACTTTTTGCGTTACTCATAATCCATACAAGTCTGTCAAGGCCAAAAGCAATACCTCCATGTGGAGGGGCTCCCAGTTTAAGTGCTTTGAGGAGAAAGCCAAATTTATTTTCTGCTTCTTGTTCTGTCAACCCTATTGCATTAAAGATTCGTTTTTGAAGGACTGGATTGTGAATTCTGATACTTCCTCCCCCTATTTCATTACCATTTAAGGCTAAATCGTAAGCAAGGGCATGAAGGTTGTCTTTGTCTTCATTTATTTTGTCTAATTCTTCAGGGTTTGGCATAGTAAAGGGGTGATGTTCTGTTTCATATCGATTTTCTTCTTTATTAAATGAAAAAAATGGGAAATCTGTGATCCATATAAAGTCCCATTTTTCTTTTGGAATGAGATCAAATTTTCTTGCAAGGAAAAGTCTGATTTTTCCTACCATTTCAAATCCGTTTTCTTTATTTACAATAAAGAGTAGCGCAATATCATTATTTTTACTATTTTTAAGAAGTATTTCTTTTTCTGTTTTGTTAAGGTATTTTGCATAGGAGGAAGATATTCCTTCATTTATTTTAAACTCTAAGAATCCTGCTACTCCTTGTTCTTTTATCTCTTCTTTCAGGGTATCAATTTCTTTTCTTGAAAGTGTTGCACCACCGGGTACAAACAATGCAAGAATTTTTTGTCCTTTTTCTATACTGTTTTTAATTAAATTAAACTTGCTTTCTTTAAAGAAATTTGTTAGATCTTTTATCTCCATTGTAAAACGTGTGTCTGGTTTGTCAGAGCCGTAACGGAGCATTGCTTCAGTATATTTTATCCGTGGAAACGGAGTGACAATGTCCGTATCCAGCACATCTTTAAACATTTTTTTGTACATACCTTCGGTAAGGAGCATTATATCCTCTTGGTCTACAAACGACATTTCAATATCAATTTGTGTGAATTCCGGCTGTCTATCCTGTCTTAAATCTTCATCTCTGAAACACCGTGCAATCTGAAAATATTTTTCAAAACCTCCTACCATAAGGATTTGCTTGAAGAGCTGAGGAGATTGTGGAAGTGCATAGGATTTTCCTTTGTTCAATCTGGATGGGACGATAAAATCTCTTGCCCCTTCCGGTGTGCTTTTTGTGAGAATTGGTGTCTCAACATCTATGAAATCTTTTTGAATTAAATAGTTTCTGATGCTTTGAACTACTTTTGCTCTTAATTCAAAGATTTTTCTTATTTCTGTTTTTCTCAGATCAAGATATCTGTATCTTAATCTTACTATTTCATCAACATCCTGTCCAACAAATGGATTAAAAGGAAGATCTTCTGCTTCTGAAAAAATTTCTGCAGTTTCTATCTCGATTTCTATTTTTCCTGTTTTAAGATTTGGATTTTCTGTTTCACGTTTTTTAACTGTACCCTTAATTCCTACTACTGATTCCGTTTTCAGTGTTTGGAATTTTTTGAACAGCGCTTTGTTTACTTTATCGGGGTTTAGAACGATCTGGACAATTCCAGACCTGTCTCTAATATCTAAAAAAAGGAGTCCACCAAGGTTTCTTTTTTTTTGTATCCAGCCATTGACGATTACACTGTTTCCTATTTCTTTTTCTGTTATATTTGCACAGTTTATTGTTCTTTTAAGCATTTTTTTCTCCCTCTGTGTGATTTTTAAGGAATGTTATAATTTGATCTGATGGTATTTCTTTTTGTTCTTTTGTTTCCATGTTTTTAATTTGCAGGACTCTTTTTTCTTTTTCTTCTTCGCCAATAATAATTGTGTAGAGGGAATGTTGTTTTGCGCTTCTTTCAAGTTGTTTTTTGAAGTTTCCGCCTTTTGTGTCCATTAGTACAATAAAACCGTTATCACGCAATATGTTTGCAATGTCTATTGCTTCTTTTAGAGCATTTTCTTGATATGATATATATATTGTAAGTTGTTTTTCAACTGTTTTCTTCTCTGCTTCTAAAATTGTTATAAGTCGTTCAATACCCATTGCGAAGCCCACCGCTGGCACATGGCGTCCTCCCAGCTCTTCGATGAGGTAATCATATCGGCCGCCTCCGAGTAGTGCATTTTGTGCGCCGAGATTCGTTGAGACAACTTCAAATACTGTTTTTGTATAGTAGTCAAGGCCTCTCACAAGACTGTTATCCAGTTCAAATGGAATATCCATTAATGTTAAATGTTTTTTTACTGTATTAAGATGTTCCTTGCATTCTTCGCATAAATAATCAGCAATTTTCGGAAGTGATTTTTTTAGTTCATCACTTTCTTTTTTACAGTCGAGAATGCGCAATGGATTGGTGTAAAATCTTTTTTTGCAATTGTCACAGAGTTTATCGTAGTGTGGTTTAAGTGCATTTTTTAATGCATCTTTATATAATGGCCTACATTTTTTGCAGCCTATACTATTTAATTTAACTTTTATTTCCTTAAGGGAGAATCGTTTTGCTATGGTAAATGCGAGCGAGATTACTTCCGCATCAAGTAGTGGCGAAATGTCACCAATGGCCTCTACTCCGAATTGATAGAATTCTCTGTATCTGCCTTTTTGTGGTTTTTCATATCTAAAACATGGGCCTATATAATACAATCTTAGCGGAGAAGGTATGGTTTCAAAGTGATGTTCAACGTAACTTCTTGCTATAGATGCAGTAATTTCAGGCCTCAAAGTAAGACTCCTTCCGCCTTTATCTTTAAATGTATACATTTCTTTTTCTACGATATCAGTATCTTGCCCAACTGAACGTTGAAAGAGCTCTGTGTACTCAATAATAGGCGTTACCATTTCTGTATAACCGTATTGTTCTGCGGTTTTTGACAAAACTCTTTTGCTATACCGAAAGAGCTTAATATCTTTTCCGTATGTATCTTTGCAGCCTTTTACTGTTTTAATCATAAATTTCTCCTTTTACGATGTTATTTTATCATTTCTTTTGTAAATTAAAATTATGTAAAAATAGTGAATTAGTTTGTTTATACTGTGATCCTGAAAAATTTTAATTTGCCTACTTTTATTACGTCTCCTTTTTTTAATGGTATCGGGTTTTTAAAGTCCTTTATTTTTTCTCCGTTTATTTGTATTCCTCCCTGCTGGATAAGTCTTTTTGCATCTGATTTTGATTTTACAAAACCTTTTTCGTTAAGCATTTCGGCAATGTTTACTTTGCCATCTCGAATGAATTTTGATACATCGAGTTCTTCCATATTTTTTGGCATTTCTTTTTTGCTGAAGATATTTTTAAAATTTTCTTCTGCTATGCTTGCATCTTTTTGTGAGTGAAATAAGGTTACAATTTCTTTTGCAAGCCGCATCTTTAACTTCATTGGATTTTCTTTTCCATCTTGTATAATTTTATCTATTTCTTTTGATTCCTTTTCTGGTTTCTGCAGGATAAGAGAATAATATTCTGATATTAATGTGTCTGGTATGGACATCACTTTTCCAAACATTGTACCAGGTTCTTCTGTTATTCCTATATAATTCTTGAGACTTTTGCTCATTTTTTTTATTCCGTCTGTTCCCCTTAAGATTGGCATAATGATTGCGATTTGTGGTGCCATATTCATTGATTCTTGTAATTTTCGGCCCATCAGTAAATTAAATTTTTGGTCAGTTCCTCCCAGTTCTATGTCTGCTTTTATAGCAACAGAATCATATGCTTGCATTACCGGATAGAAGAACTCGTGAAAGAAAATAGGGATACCTGTTTCATATCTTGTTAAGAAATCATCTCTTTCCAAAATTCTTGCAATAGTGAATTTTGATGCGATACGAATCCATTGCTCAAGTGAGATTTTTGATAGCCATTCGGAATTAAAACGAATTTCTGTTTTATCCTTATCAAGAATTTTAAATACTTGTTCAAAATATGTTTTTGCATTTTCTTCTATCTGTTCTTTGGAAAGTGGTGGGCGTGTTTTGGAGCGCCCGGAAGGGTCGCCTATTAATGCTGTAAAATCTCCTATAATGAATACGACTGTATGCCCTAATTCTTGAAAATCTCTAAGCTTTCTCAGTACAATATAGTGACCGAGATGAAGGTCTGGTGCTGTTGGATCCGCTCCAAGCTTTATCCTGAGTT
>DAOWNX010000092.1 GCA_030642335.1 Caldisericota bacterium | reverse complement strand
TGAAAAGAAATATGGTGTAGAGGTAAGATACAAATATAGTGGCTCTAATACCCTGTTGTCTCAGATGGAACTCATAAAAAAAGGTGATTGTTATATGCCCGGGGCAACGATGTATATTGAAAAAGCAAAAGAGAAGGGATTTGTAGATTATGAAAAACCTGTGGCGTATCATATACCGGTAATAGCAGTCCCTGAAGGAAATCCAGCAAAAATAAAAAGCTTAAAAGACCTTACGAGATCCGGCGTAAAGGTTATCATTGGAGACCCAAAAGCAGCTGCCATTGGTAAATTAGGAGTTAAGATACTGAAGAAAAACAAAATTTATGATGAGGTATGGAAGAATGTCATTGCTAACACCGCAACGGTAAACGAATTGGTAGTTTATATGTGTATGAGGCAAACTGACGCATCCATAATTTGGAAAGCCTCATTATTGGGAACAGAAGATAAAACAGACATTATAGATATACCCAAAGAAGAGAATATAATCAAGGTAATTCCTATCGGTATACTAACATTTTCCAAACATAAGGAAATGGCAAAAAAGTTTGTGAATTTTGTTACATCTTCTGAAGGGGAAAATATATTTAAAGAGTGTGGCTTCACAGTCTATCCGAATAAGAAGTATGAGGCTTCCGCTGAAAAAGAGATAATGGCATACAGTAGAGCGGGGTTTATGGAAGTGATGAATATTTTAGGTAATGAGTTTGGAAAGGAACCTGGAGTTAAAGCGTAGTATATAATTATGCGGGTGCCGGTCACTTGTTGTCCTGAATAGATATAACATAGTAAGGTGATATATTTATTCCGGGTGCACTGTTTATTTTTAACATGGTAAAGAAGAAAGAAATTATAGGACAAGGTTTTGAAAGGCTGGTTGCCTATCACATTCCGCTAATAGGTGTGAAAAAAGGAAATCCAAGAAACATAACTTGCTTAAAGAACCTTACGAGACCTGCAGAAAAAATTCTTTAGGATGCCGGGATAAAAAACAAAGAAGTTGCAAATAATTTCTGTAACCATATGGTTTTCAAGAAAGGAAAGGAAATATAGGAGGAAAATGGTTATATAATTTACCTGAATATAAAATATGGAAAGTAGGAGGTATTTATGGATGTAAGTATAAGAAACAGGTTGCCTGAGCAGGTCAAAGAGGTAAAGTTGGGACAGGTTATGAAAATATGGATGAGATAAGATATAAACCTATAGGAATCATACATTCAGGATTTAAGAAGAAAGAGGGAGTACCCATACAACCTACAGGAGCATCGAGAATAAAGGGAAAAGTAGAAATATTTCCCAAATATATCTTGGGGTTGAAGAATTTAGAAGGTTTTTCGTATATCTATTTAATATATCATTTTCATCTATCAAAAGGTTATTCCCTTTTTATTAAACCTTTTATGGATGATAAAAAACATGGAGTTTTTGCAACCCATGCCCCGAGGAGACCTAATGCCATCGGATTGTCAGTGATTAGGTTGATTAGCATAAAAGATAATATATTGGAGGTCGAAAACATGGATATTATAGACGGGACACCACTATTAGACATAAAACCTTACATTCCTTCGTTTGTTGAAAATAAAAATATAAATATAGGATGGCTTTCGAAAAAACCTTATCAGGTTTATATACATCGCTCCGACAAGAGGTTTCATGTGATGGATGAGAAAAATGAAGTTTAAATTTTTTACATTGTGCTTTACTTTATTACTTACAATATTTATATTAGCGGTGATTTTTTGTGTTGCTACCCATACAACCTTTAGTGCATTAATAACAAGTATTATGTCTAAGGAGATACAATTTGCTATAAAATTGAGTTTGCTAACATCCATTATTTCTACCTTTTTATGCATTATTATTTCCGTTCCTGCATCCTATGCTCTTGCCCGGTATAAATTTATAGGAAAGAATTTCATCAATACCATCTTGGATATTCCTCTTGCATTGCCCCCATTGGTAGCTGGAGTAGGGCTTTTACTTTTGTTTGGTACTACATCATTCGGGAAAGCACTTTCTTCAATAGGAATAAATTTTGTCTTTACGACATTGGGTATTATCGTTGCTCAGTTTTTTGTAAATATATCATTTATGCTGCGCATAATGAGGTCTACATTTGAGGGTATAAATCCGAGATATGAATATGTTGCGAAAACATTGGGTTGTAGTGATACACAAGTATTCTGGAAGGTTTCGCTTCCTATGTCTAAAGCCGGTCTTTTAGCAGGTTCCATCATAACCTGGTCCAAGGCAATAGGAGAATTTGGAGCAGCACTTATGGTTGCCGGGGCGACACGAATGAAAACAGAGACATTGCCTATTTCACTGTATTTAAATATGTCCTGCGGAGAATTGAATTTGGCTATATCTGTTGCCACTATCTTGATTATTGTATCCATTGTTTCTCTATTTGTCTTTGAAAAGTATGGAGGCACTGCTCGCTTGTACTAAAAAATGTACTAAAAATAACAAAGATCAAAATTTATATGAAAGTTAAGGTTAAAAATGATAGAGGTCAGAGGTTTATCGAAGGATCTGGGTGAATTTTTTCTAAGGAATATCAATCTTGATATAAAAAATGGTGAATATTTTATGATATTAGGACCTACAGGGGCCGGAAAAACCATTTTACTAGAAACGATAGCTGGCATCTATCGTCCCAATAAAGGCAAAATGTTTATGGATGGCAAGGATATCACTTATGTTCCACCAAAGGATAGAAATATTAGTATGGTTTATCAGGATTATATGCTTTTTCCTCATCTAAACGTGGAACAAAATATTGCTTTTGGATTGAGATTAAAAAAGATTCGAAGAGAAGTAATTAAAGATAAAGTGGAGAAAAGTTCAAAATTGTTGAATATTTATCATTTACTTCATCGTTATCCCAGTACTTTAAGCGGTGGAGAGAAACAGAGGATTGCCATAGCTCGGGCGATGGTGATAGAACCATATGCTTTGCTTTTGGATGAGCCTTTGTCTGCATTGGATACACAAACCAGAGACAGATTAAGACAAGAGTTAAAAAGAATACATTCTATCAGTAAAGCCACTATAGTTCATGTAACACATAATTTTGAAGAGATATTTTCCCTTGCAGACCGTGTAGCAGTGATGAATGAAGGGAGGATTATTCAAGTGGGCAGTCCCGATGATATATTTAGAAAACCTAACTGTGAATTTGTAGCAAATTTTGTAGGAGTAGAAAACCTATTCAAAGGAAGATCTATTATAGAAGATGGTGTAACTCGTATCAATATAAATGGTGTAGATATCTTTTCTACTAATCAGAAATCAGGAGAGGTATTTATTTCTATTAGACCAGAGGAAATATTTCTTTCCAAAGAACCATTCAAATCCAGCGCCAGAAACTCATTGAAAGGAAAAGTAGAAAAGATATTAAATTCGGGAGCAATTGCTAAGATAACAGTTGATGTGGGAATTCCATTTAATATTATGATAACTAAACAGTCATTAGAGAATATGGAGCTGGAAGAAGGAATAATAGCTTATATTACCTTTAAAGCCTCTGCCGTTCATATCTTTTAAGTTTCTTATATATGTTTTAAAATAAAGTGACGGAATAAAGTGTAGCAAATTAACAATTTTTTCTAGAAATCCGGCCTGACCCCTGTAATCTGTCGTTGCGATTTTCCTTTTCGTAAATAGGCTACGATTATTTTCTGCTTCTCTATCAATTTGATCATCCTCCTTTTCCCCCCTATGTCATTTTCCTTCTTACATAGGGAATAATATTTCAAAGTGGTACAGTTTTAAATTAACATAAACACCAATCATTAAAAAAATCTATAAAGCTAAAAGTAGATATGATTGCAGAAAATCCAATTGCCTTAGGTGAACCACTCGAAGGTAATTTTAGAGGTTATTATAGTTGTTCTGTTAGAAAGAATTTTCTTATTATTTATACCTGCTGCAAGATATGTCGGAAAAAGGGTGACGATAAAATAGTTTTGTGTAATGAATGCAACACCTATTCAGACAATACTATTAAATTTATTGACTTAGGCCCTCAAGATCATACTTACTTTCTCTCTTTCTGTCATTGAGAGAAGCGAAGCGTCGCGGCAATCTCATCCTACTTGCCGAATATAATAAATTGTTGCATGCAGACCTTATAATGGCCTATAATAATGAAGAGCGAAATTATTCTATCATTTCTGATTTTTTTAATACCAGCGCAAGGACCAAATTATTAAGATAAATTGAAAAGAGCACTTTAACAAATGCACTATTTAAAAAGAAATAATAAATTTGTTATTCTTACCTTTCTCCTAATTATCCTTTCCATAACTATCACTATTTCCACCTTTGCCAAAACCGAAGTCTACTTCTCTCTATATGATAATCCTCAAAAAGAAATTATCAAAAATATCAATCAGGCTGAAGCCTTTATTAACATAGCTATGTATATCTTAACCGATAGAGAAATTGCCCTCCCTCTTATAAGAGCCCGCGAGCGAGGTGTAAAAGTAAGACTCTATCTGGATCAAGACCAGGTTGATTACAAGTACAGTCAATCCCGTTTCCTGGTGCAAAAGGGAATAAAAACAAGAATCAGTTCAAACAAATATATAATGCATAACAAATTTGCCATTATCGATAACCGCCTACT
>DAOWNX010000069.1 GCA_030642335.1 Caldisericota bacterium | reverse complement strand
GTGGCTCTGCGGTCGTTAGTTTGTGTCACGTATTGGGGTATGTGTTGAGTTTGTGTCTGTGTTGGCGTACGGGTGTGCTGTGTGTTGGGTTGGCTTCTTGCTGTGTTTTTTTTGTGGGTTTGGCGTGGGGGATCGGTGCCTCATGTTCCTTTTCTATGATTTTTTCAATTTTGCTAACTACTCTTTTAATGTTATCATTTACTACAATGTAGTCATAAAACGTACGCTCTTCTATCTCTTCTTTTGCTCTTTTTAACCGTCTTTTCTGCTCCTCTTCTGTTTCAGTTCCTCTTCCGGTGAGGCGATTGGTAAGAATTTCCATATTGGGTGGGAGTAAAAAAATTAGCAATGCTTCTGGAAAGCGGTTCTTAATTTTTTTTGCCCCTTGTACATCAATCTGCAAAATCACATCTGTTTTTTCTTTTGTAAGATTTTTTAATGGGGTTCCATAGTGGCATCCATGAACAAAAGCAAATTCTGCTAGAGCGTTTTTTTGTACAAGCTCAAAAAATTTATCTTCATCTATAAAATGGTAATCCCTTCCGTTTTTTTCTCCCTCTCTGGGCTTTCTTGTTGTACAAGAAATGGACCGCACAAAACATGGATTTTTTTCCATCAGTTTTTGCACGACAGTTCCTTTACCTACTCCAGATGGTCCTGATATTACAATGATCATTATTCCTCCAATAACTCCAGAGCTTTATCTAATGGATCTTCGGTTTCTTCTAATTGAATGTCTGGCTCTACTCCTTTTTTATTTATTTCTTTTTTATCTGGCGTAAGATATTCTTGTACTGTAATTTTAAGTGTATATTCTCCTGGTAGTGAAAATATTTTTTGTATTACCCCTTTACCGAATGTAGTTTCGCCTATTATTGTTCCGGTCTTATAATCTTTTATGGCTCCAGCAAGTATTTCTGCCGCACTTGCCGTTCCCTTATTTATAAGTACGACCATAGGCACGGTAGGTTCGTGGCCTGAAATTCGTAGAGGGGTCGTTTTGCCTTCTCTATCTTTTGTCCAGAGCAATACTCCGGAAGGAATAAATTGGCCGGCTACTTTTTCACATTCATAGAGAAGTCCTCCTGGGTTGTCTCTTAAATCAAGTATAATACCTTTTACGTTGTTTTCATTCATCTCTTTAACTATGTTTGCAACTTGTTTTCCTACTCCTTCAGAAAACATATTAATTTTTAGATATCCTATTTTTCCATCATCTCCCAAGTAATTTACCTCAACAAGAGGGATATGGATTTCTGCTCTTTTTACTGTAACAATAAGCGTTTCGCCATTTCTTTTAATTTTTAATTCTACTTCTGTTCCGCTCTTCCCTTTTACTTTCATGGCTACTTCTTCAAGAGATAGTCCTGCTAGCTGTGTGCCATCAACACCAACTATAATGTCTCCTTTTTGAAGTCCTGCTTCTTTTGCGGGAGAGTTGGGGAATACAGAAACAATTTCCGGAAGGGCTAAATCTTCATTTTTAGTGATTACAACACCTATGCCTGTATATTTTCCCTGTATTTCTTCCTGGAATTGTTTTGTTTGTTCAGGATTGTAAAATACACTGTATGGATCATTTAATGAATCTACCATACCTTTTATCAAATCTTCTTCTTCTATTGGCTTGTAGAAATTAGTTTCAATTATGTCTATTGTTCTTTTAAGTAAGGAGTGGTCATCAAGTAAGTTTTCGAATCCATCTTGTGTATGCATGATATTTATTATGCGCGAAGGCGGGTATTTAATTCCTAAATAGTACCCTCCTACCAGTAAGAATATAACTATGAGTATCACCGAAATTTTATTTTTTATTCTATGCATTTACTACTCCTTCTTCCTTGACTATTCTATTTTAATTATATGTTTTTTATGTACTTTTTTAAATTCCATAATTTTTTCATTTTTTTCTTCAAATCCTTTCCTTTTCATAATACCATATGTAAGCTGTTTTCCAAACTCCACTGCAGGTTGGTTAATTGGGTCTACATTTAGCATTTCTCCCAGGGCAATGACTTCGTATTCAGCAAAGTATATAAGCTTGCCTAGTTCTTCTTCATTTATTTCTGGAATTTCAATTGCGATAGAAGGTTTTCCTGATGTTTTTATTGCTGCTTGTGTTGCCAGAAATTCACTTTTTATGAGTTGTGATGCTTTTTTGTTTTTTAAATAATTAATATCCTCATTATTTATAAGATTTCCTTTCAGGCTAAAATCTTTGCGGTATTTAACAGGTGCAATAAATATAATAAATTTATCAAATGGACCTTCCATAAACAGTTGGAGCATAGAATGTTGATCGGTTGCACCCCGTACCCCTATTGGTGTTATGCCTGTAAATATTTGTTCTCCACTGTGTGTAAATCGTTTACCAATGCTCTCAGAGAGAAGTTGTCTATACCATGTCCCTAAATGACTCAATCCATCCGAATAAATAAATAGCGTATTTATGTTTACTCCTCTTTCTTTATATAATTTATATTGAATGAACGGAAAGAGAAGTGCGGCACAGTGTGTAGAATTGCCCTCTTTCGTTATATTTTTTTTAACAAGCTCTGCCCCGTGTAGTAAAGCATCGATATTCATTTCTTCTACGGCTGCAGATAAAAGTCCTACGGCAGAAAGTACCGAGTATCTTCCTCCAACAAGTGGATGGATTGCAAAGGTTTCTATAGAGAATTCATGTGATAATTTGCGAAGTGTTCCTTTTTCAAGGTCAGTGGTGAATATGAGATGCTTTTTCAAATCAAGGTTTTCCTTTTTTAAAGCATCCGTAATTGATAGTAAGTTCTGCATCGTTTCAGCAGTACTTCCTGATTTTGTAATAACATTGAACATAGTTTTTTTTAGGTCTAGCGTTGCGAGCAGCGTCTGTGTGGATTCTGGATCAATATTATTCATAAAGTATATGCGAGGTGTTTTTCTAGATATTGAATCATTAGAATAAATCCCGTTTATTGCGTAGTGGAGTAATTCATTGCCAAGGGAAGAGCCCCCTATTCCTACAATTACAAAGTTTTCATAATTTTCTTGAATTTTTTTTGCTGTTTTTTTTATTTTATTGAGATGTGACGCCATTACTTCTGGTAACTGCAACGGGTAATAATCTTTATTTGTTTTTTTTTGAATACGTTCTTTAATTTGATTTAGAAAGGTTTTTGATTCCAGTAGACTATTCAGTGGCAATCCGTGCTTGCCTATGGTTTCTTCCAGCATGTTACCGTAGTTAAATTTCATTTCGTCTCCCTTCCTTTAATATATACCTGTCTCAAAATGATTATTAAACAGCTCTTTGTTATCAAAATGTTGCTCTTTGAATTATTTCTTCCCCTTTTTCAAGTAGTGTTTTAAACTTTTTTTCATTGTCGGATTCTGCGTATATCCGTATCTTAGGTTCTGTTCCTGAGAATCTAAATAAAATCCAACTTTTATCGGTTAAAATAATTTTTGTTCCATCTAGTTCGTTAATCTTTGTTATAGACATCTCTTTTGAAAAGGTTTTTACGGTATTTTTTAATTTTCTTTCAATTGTTTTTCTATCTCCCTTATACTCAAAATCAAGTCGCTTTGAGTATGTATCCCCAAATTTGTCGGTAAGTTCTTTGAATAGTTCTTTCATCGGTTTTTTTCTTCGAGAAAAGATTTCCGTGACGAGGAGATCCACAAGAATTCCGTCTTTATCAGCTAGCCACCCCTTCATTGATGCTCCGCCACTTTCTTCTCCTCCAAATACAGCTTCACCTTTCATGATTGCGTCTCCAATGTATTTAAACCCTACAGGTGTTTCTTTAGTATAATATCCAAAATGCTCTGAAATTTTATCTATCAAGTGTGTTGTGGCAACGGTTCTCACAGCATTACCATTAATTCCTCTTTCAGTGAGAAAGTAGTAGTATATGATAGGGAGTACCATATTAGGAGAAATATAACTTCCATCAAAGTCTATAATTCCGAATCTGTCAGCATCTCCGTCTGTTGCAAGGCCTAAATCAGCTTTAGATGATTTAACTTTTTTAATTAAAGGATCGAGATTTTCTCCTGTAGGTTCAGGATGTAGGCCACCAAACAGTACATCTTTTTTGCCGTGGATCATTGTAAAATCTGTATACTCTTTTAATATCTTTGGTAGATAACGAATACCTGTTGCAAAAAAGGGATCGTAAATTATTTTTGGTCTTTTTTTCTTTATTGGGGTGAAGTCAATCAGTTTTTTTATTGCATTTGTATATTCATTTTCGTTAAAAGGGATTATTAATTTTTTTTCTACTGCTTTTTCAAACAGCATCTTTTTAATTGTTTTTCTATTTTTTAAAAATTTATTTATTCTTTTTTCTATGTCTTCTGTTTCTTCAGGCAGGGCAGGCCCACCAGATTTTGAAGAGAATTTAATTCCATTATAGTATGGGTCATTATGCGAAGCTGTAATATTAATTGCGCCATCTGTTTTTTTTGTTACAGTGAGATATGCTATAACAGGGGTTGGGATGTCAGTAAGAGAAAAATAACTCTTTATTCCGTATGCTGCAAAAATTTTTGCAGAAGTTTTTGCAAATTCATTTGATAAAAATCTTGTATCGTATCCTATTACTACAGATTTGCCGCCTCTAGCTAAAAGATGTTGAGCTATTGCGTAGCTCACAACTTCTACGTTTTCAAATGTAAAATCTTTGGCTATAATACTTCTCCATCCCGATGTGCCGAAGTGTATGTTCATTTAACTTTGAAGTATTCGTTTAAATAATTTCATATAAATGTCGGCAGAGTGTTTCCAGGAAAAATCACATTGCATGGCATTTTGTTGTAGTTGTTTGTACAGTTTTCCATTGCTGTATATTTTTTTTGCTCTCTGCATAGCCTCAAGAAAAGCATCTGAACAATACTCACTAAACGAGATGCCATTTCCGCAATGAGTATATTCATTATAATTATCTACTGTATCCTTGAGACCGCCAGTTTCTTGCACTATGGGAAGTGTACCATATTTGAGTGAGATGAGTTGTCCCAACCCGCATGGCTCATATTGTGATGGCATCATAAAAAAATCACTTGCGGCATAAATTTTGTGAGCAGTTGCTTCATCAAATTTAATTAGCGCCTTAAGCTTATCTGGGTACTGTTTTTGTAAGTCAATCAAAGCATCTTCCAATGTTTTTTCCCCGGTGCCGAGTATAATTACTCTTATGTCTTCGTTAAGAAAACTATTCAGCATATTTGCCAGTATGTCTATTCCTTTTTGCCCTGCAAGTCTACTGACCAAACCGTAGAGCGGTTTGCCTTTTACGTCAAAGTTAAATTCTTCACCCAATTTTATTTTATTTTCTCCTTTGTCTCTGACTGTGTTGATTGAATAGTTTTTGTAGATCAATTGATCTGTTTCTGGATTCCACAGAGAGTAATCAATACCGTTCAAGATGCCTATTAGAAAATTTTTTCTTGCATTTAATACCCCGTCCATCCTAACTCCGTACTCTTTTGTGCGAAT
>DAOWNX010000112.1 GCA_030642335.1 Caldisericota bacterium | reverse complement strand
GATTGAATAGTTTTTGTAGATCAATTGATCTGTTTCTGGATTCCACAGAGAGTAATCAATACCGTTCAAGATGCCTATTAGAAAATTTTTTCTTGCATTTAATACCCCGTCCATCCTAACTCCGTACTCTTTTGTGCGAATTTCTTTTGCGTATGTCGGGCTTACAGTACTGATAAAATCTGAGTAGACAATTCCTGATTTAAGAAAACTTACACTATTGTAGAATTCGATTTTAGCAGGGCTGAAGTATTTTCTATCGATATGAAGCAGATCAAGAATGCCCTGTGGAAAATTACCCTGGTATCCCAGGTTGTGGATGGTAAACAGAGTTTTTATATTGAGGCATTTATCTTTAATAAATAGAGGAATAAGCCCTGTTTGCCAATCATTTAAGTGTAGGATATCTATATTTATTCCCATAATGTCGATTGCCTTAAGCACTGCAAGGGCAAAATATCCAAACCGCTCTGCATTATCCGGATAATCTCCTTGCTTTGTTCCGTACAAGCTGTCTCTTCCAAAATAACGGTCTTGTTTTATTAAAACCAGGGTTTTACCTTTTTCTATCTCTTTTGATAAAATCTGTCCTTCTATTTCTTGAGATCCTATTTGAATTGCAATGCTTCCTTCTATTTTTAGATCAGATGGGATATTTTTTATTGTTTTATACATTGGCATAAAGAGATAAATTTCATTTTCTTCTGTGTGATATACATTGAATAGTGTTCCTGCTACGTCAGCTAATCCTCCTGATTTTGCAAAAGGAACTGCTTCACTTGTTACTATTCCTATTTTCATATTTTATTTCCCTTCCGTTTTCCTCAAGAATTTTGCTGCATTTTCTGGTGACATCGGGTTAATATAAAGTCCTGTGCCCCATTCAAATCCAGCTGTTTGCGTGAGCCGTGGGACAATTTCTATATGCCAATGGTAATATGGCAGGCGCAAATTGTCAAGCGGAGCAGAATGTATATAAAAGTTGTATGGTACATTCGGTATTACTGTATCTAGCATTTTTAATGTTCGCTGTAATGCATCCGCTAAATAAGAAATTTCACTACGTTTTATTTCTGCGTAGTCTGAACTATGTTGTTTCGGAAGAATCCATGTTTCAAAAGGAACAATCGATGCAAACGGCACAAAGGCAACGAATCCTTCATTTTCTAAAACAAGCCTTTGTTTATCTCCTATTTCTTGTGCTACCATATCACAATATACACACCTTTCTTTGTAATCATAATACCGTCTGCTTCCTTCCAATTCTTCTTTTGCTGTTTTTGGCACAACAGGTGTTGCAATAAGCTGTGAATGTGTATGCGCAAGTGATGCCCCTGCTTCTTTTCCTTTGTTTTTAAATACGATGATATACTTAAGACGTGCATCCTTTCTTAAATCTAAGAATCGGTCTCTAAATGCCCATAAAATATCTTCTACGTGTTTTACAGACAGATTTTCTAGTGAATCTGCTGGATGCGGAGATTCAATAATGACTTCATGGGCTCCGATGCCGTTCATCATATCATACATGCCAATCCCTCTCCTATTTAAATCTCCCTCTATTTTTAGTGCGGGAAACTTGTTCGGTATCACTCTTACCCACCATCCCGGCGTATTAGGCGCAGTCCCTGGTGTTCTGTATGATAGAATTTCTGGCGGAGTTTGTGACTCATTTCCTTCAGAAAACGGACCTGCTTTTGGTTCTTCTTCAACTATTTCTTTTGTCTTAAAATCACTTGGCCGCATTGCTCTTTCTATAGCGATGATTACCCATCTTCCCGTGATTGGATCTTTTCTTAATTCTGGCATTTATGATTAACCTCCCTATTTTATTTGCAAGTTTATATTTATTATTTTTTCTTTAATTATATCTTTTTTGCTAAAAATAAAAGAAAGTCCCTGAAACGTTCTTTCAAGCCCACTTTCAGACTGTGAAATGGTATATATGGGAAATGTCCATAATTGAACCTTTTCCGCAAAGCTAATGCTAAGGTTTATGTTCTGGATAAATTCTTCTATTTCAAACTCTTTACCTTGAAGTTTCATGTGATTTTTATAATCTTGCTTGTTTATCTTAAGTCCATCTTTAAAGAACATAAAATTGAATTCTATTCCGAAGAATAAGGGGAGTTCTTTGCTGGCGTGTATTTTATATCTAGCCTGGATTTCTCTCCTTTCTTTTAGCACAATAATTTCTTTTTTTAGCGAAACCTCTTCCCAATTTTCTCCGCACCAAACATGTCCATCTCTCTTTAGCGAAAGGGATAAACTGTTGTCTGTTTTTTTGGTTTTTCCATTATATTTGCCGAGCACAAAATCTCCTTGCTCTCCAAACTGCATTTTGTAAATGGATTCTGCTGTTGTGTCTGCTCTAAAAAAGTGGTCAATAAAAGAATTTCTTCTGTACCAATCGTATATTAAAAATTTATCTAAGTTACTTTCTTTTGTTGCTGCAATATGATGAATTGTGTTTATTCCTTCCTGGTCTTTATTCTTTATTTTGTTTAATTCGAGAATTTTTCTATGATAAGGCTCTTTTCTTCTTGTAAGCACATTTTGTATATTTAGTTCCTTTATTTTGTCATCCAACTCATAAAGGGTTCCACCTTTTTTTGTAAAATATAAATTTAGCTTCGGCGTTTCCAATATAAACTCTTTTTCTCCATCCTTATTGATATCGTTTTCTTCTATTTTAAATGAAAGTGGATCTATCTTTTTCTCTGCTTTTATCAGGTTTTCATATATAGCTATTCTTAAATGTGGAAGGTACAACCCACCAAAAACTCCATGCCATAGAGCATCGTTTGTTTCTCCCCTTAGCAATTCCTCAGGAAATTTTCCTTTCACTCTTTTACTCAGAAAAAGTGCTTTTTTGTTCATATCGTTACTCTCGGGATATTTAATAAGAAATTTTCTGAAATTACCTTCCGACCATTCCATCATTTCTTCATATGAGCATTCTCTCAAATAGATCAGTTCTTTCGGGGGATTGTTTGCAATATATTCCGAAGGAAGGTGGATTGTGAGCCAACTCGAATTATCTTTAAGAGCTTTCAAAAACTTTTTTAACCATTTTTTTTCATAAACATAACTATATGTTTTGGGCCAGACACCAAATTTTTCTCCATCGTCTCCAAATAGTTCAACGCGGTTTTTATCTTTTTTTTCTGCTTCCTCAAAATATTTTATTATTTTCTCTACTGGTTTAAACGGTATGAGATAGCGTAGATTTTTGCTTATAGGAAATATGTTTAATGTTTCTCCCTCATCTTCTGTAATGAAATGCCTTGATAAATCCTTATCTGTTTTACCTTCTTTTTTAAAATGTGTGTCGTCCAGTGCGATATATTGTATCCCATTTTGTGAAAGTGTTTTTGTTAGATGTTGTTCCCATACTCTTTCTGCAACCCAGAAGCCTTTTGGTTGTGTTTTGAATAGTTTCCCAATGTATTCGTTCATTCTCTTAATCTGTTCATTCCGGTCTCTTTCGGGGAGTAATGTGAGAATTGGTTCATACATGCCTCCAGAAAGAATTTCACATCTATTTTTCTGGATAAGAAAGCGTAGCTTCTCTATGTATTCAGGATGATTTTTTTCTATGTATTGTAGAAGATATCCTGAAAAATGTACGCCAAATCTGAAATGATTCGCATCCAAAACTTCATTTACAAAAGGCAAATATGCTTTTTTATATGCATCTTCAATCACATAATCAAAGTTTCATACTGGTTGATGGTTATGTATGATAAAT
>DAOWNX010000116.1 GCA_030642335.1 Caldisericota bacterium | reverse complement strand
GATAAGCAATTTTAGAAAGAGTGACAGACTTGCCTGTTTTTTTGCTTGTCACTTTGCCATCTTCAAGTACAAAATCTCTTGCGTCATATTCGCCGAACATCTCCTCTGCTACATTTAAAATCTGCTCTCGTATTTTCATTGCAGCACGAAGAACAGCCCCGCCGGATATAAATGTACCACTGGAAGCATACGCTCCCACATCAAAAGGTGTAAGATCCGTATCGGCAGCATACACTATAACCTGCTCAGGCTTTATCCCGAGAGTTTCTGCAACAATTTGCGCGGCAATAGTATCTAAACCTGTACCAAGATCAGTCCCTCCATACATAAGGTTAAAAGAAGCGTCCTCGTTCATTTTAAGTGTTGCAGCTCCCATATCAACGAGAGGGATGCCTGAACCCTGCATATGAATGGACATTCCTATGCCTCTAACCTTGCTACCATTTCTGGTCTTCTTTCCGTATTTCTCAAACCAACCAATTTCCTTTGCACCCTTTTCGATAAGTTCATCCAGCGCACAACTCTGTATATATTGTGTTACTCCTTCGCGCCCTTCGCCTAAAGCCCTAAAAATCGGAGAAGTTTCACCGCTTTTTATATGATTTTTCTTTCTTATTTCAAGAGGAGTCAATTCCAATTTATTCGCAACTTCATCAACTACCTGCTCTAAACAAGCATATCCTTGTGTCGCGCCATAACCTCTGTAAGCCCCAGCAATGGGCAAGTTTGTATAGACAACGTCAGCTATATACTCTACATTAGGTGCTTTGTTATAAAGAGGAAGTGTTTTTGAACCGGCATTAGATGCAACAGTCAATGCATGTGTTCCATAAGCACCTGTGTTACTCAATACATACATTTTAACAGCATTAAACGTGCCATCTTTTTTTGCGCCGATTTTAACATTCACCTTCATTTGGTGTCTTGTTCTCGATGAAATAAATTCTTCTTCCCTTGTATAAAGAGCACGCGTAGGTTTGCCAGTTTTCATCGTAATATAGGCACAAACATCTTCAAGAATAATTTCTTGTTTTACTCCAAAACCACCACCAATTCTTGGTTTTATCACCCGTATTTTTTGTATAGGTATGTCCAATACCTGTGCTACAATTCTTCTCACATGAAATGGCACTTGTGTAGAGGTTCTTATTACTATCCTACCATACTCATCAAGATAAGTAATAGTGACATGTGGCTCAATAGGACAATGTTGAGCGTATGGCACTTCAAATGTATCTTCAACTACAACATCGGATTCGGCAAATCCTTTTTCAACATCCCCCACTTTTACTAATATGTGTGCTGCAAGATTGCGTTTTACGTCATATGCGCCTTTGATCTCAGGCTCATCATGAATGATAGGCGCTCCATCTTTCATTGCATCTTCCATATCTAAAACAGCAGGTAATACCTTGTATTGCACTTTTATAAGTTTCAAAGCTTCCTGCGCAATCTCTTCGGTTTCTGCTGCAACTGCAGCAACTCTATCACCTATGTATCTCATTTTTTTGTTAAACATATAAGTATCATATGGAGATGGTTCTGGCCATCCCTGGCCAGCAGTAGTGTGTATAACGCGCGAAGTATTCTTATATGTAAGCACCATTTCAACACCAGGATATTTTTCAGCCAGGGTTGTATCGATATCTTCAATAATCGCATGAGCATATGAAGAATACAAAAACTTTACATACAGCATATTTGGAAATGAAATGTCATCAACAAACATTGATTGCCCTGTTGCAAGAGAAAGTGCATCAATTTTGCCTGTACTTGTCCCTATATGTTTAAACTCTTTCATATTACTCATCTCCTTTTTTCAGCATCTTCGCAGCTAACTTAACAGCCTCTATTTGCTGCACATAACCTGTGCATCTACAGAGATTTCCGTCAAGCATTCTTTTGATATCATCATCGGTAGGATCAGGATTGTTTTTAAGCAGGGCATAGGCAACAAGTATGGTCCCAGGAGTACAAAAACCACACTGCACTGCTCCCTTTTCCACAAAAGCTTTCTGCAAAGGATGTGGATTTTGTAAAGTGCCTATTCCCTTTATCGTTGTAATTTCACTGCCATCCACCTTAGCTGCAAGCATTGTGCAACTTGTATAAGGCAATTCATCAATCAACACGACACAGGCACCACAAGTTCCCATGTAACAATTTCCTTTTACTTCAAAATACCCATTTCTTCGCAAAACATCGAGAAGTACTTCGCCTGCTTCAATTTCAAATTCTTTTTTCTTCCCATTTATGGAATAACAAACCTTCATCTCGCACCTCCAATAAAATCAAGAAGTATTTCTTTTGCATAGATACCTGCAATATGTTGTCTGTATTCTTTGCTTAACCGCATATCTTTGGCAACATCAACATTGCTTTTTGTAAATGACTCGAAGTCTTCTGCAAGTGCCTTAGTCAACTTTTTGCCTCGCAAAAAAGCCTCACCTTTCTCAAAACGATAGGCAGGTCCAGGACGCGAACCCACTGAAATAGAAACATCCTTAATAATATCCTCTTCAATTTGCACAAGCATTGCCATATTCAGCAAAGCTATATCTGTAGCATTTCTTACAAATCTTTTCGTTCCAAATTGAAAAGAATCACCATACTTATTCAAATGCACTCCGACTACAATATGAGTCTCCATAAGAGCCTTCAAATCATTATGATAAAAATCGTCAACAAAAAATTCTTCAACAAGTTCTCCGTCCGAAATCATAATTTTAGCCCTTGACGCATAAAGTGCAGGAATAATATCCGAGTAGAAGTGATGTCTTGCGATAGAACCTCCCATTGTAATTTGGTTTCTAAGGGGTTCTGAGGCAATTTCAGTAAGTGCTATTTTCACCTTACTCTTTAAGTAATTCTGCATTACAGGAGCTTTTGCAATATCTGTAATTGTCGAAGTGGCACCAATCTTAATATTCTCATCATCTTCCCTGATATAAGTTAAGCCAAGTTTATTTAAAAATATAAATTGTTCGATAATGGGATTAGGAAACACTGTAATATCTAACCCTCCACCGACAATGACTGCTTTCCCATCGGATTTCTTGAGAATATCAATGGCTTCCTGAATAGAATTTGGAGTAAAGCAACTCTTAACATTTTTTAACTTTAGCATAGGTCCTCCTTTTCTTTTTTTAAATTCATATTACAATGTTTCAAGGAAATAATCAAGGAGAAAAAGATGAAGATACTAGTCATTTCCGATGTACATGCAAATTTTGAAGCACTAAAATCAGTACTCCAACTCCCGCATGATATAGTATTGTTTGCTGGCGATATTGTAGATTATGGCCCGTGCCCAAAAGAATGCATCGAAACATTAAACAATGTCTCCTATAAAATAGTGCGAGGCAATCATGACAATGCAGTAGCTTTTAACACAGATTGCGGCTGCTCTATTAAAATGCATGCCCTCTCGGTATCTACAAGAGAGTATACAAAACAAATTTTAAATAAAGAAGAAGTAGAATTTTTAAAAAAACTTCCATTAAAAGAAGAATTCACAATAGATAATAAAAAATTCTTTATGACACATACATCAAATAGCGATCCTCTGTTTACTTATCTTAAACCTGATACCCCAAAAGAAAAATTTATCGAAGAATTTGGCAATATTGACGCAGATTTCATTATATATGGACACACTCACTTTCCGTTAGTT
>DAOWNX010000027.1 GCA_030642335.1 Caldisericota bacterium | reverse complement strand
GGAGGAAAGAATGTTTAAAAAAGCATTAATTGTAGTGGTAGCACTAGCGTTAATAGTAGGTTTTGCCGGATGCGCACCGGCAGCCGAAGAAACTCCAAAAGTAGAACAGGTATTAACGTACAATGTGGGAGCTGAACCACAGTTTTTTGATCCAAGAAAAGCAACAGGAATACCAGAATTTACAATGTTGCTTAATCTTTTTGATGGGTTAATGAGGTATGACATTCAAGGACAGTTAGTCCCATCCATGGCAGAAAGCTACGACGTTTCTGATGATGATTTAGTCTGGACATTTCATCTAAGAGATGCAAAATGGTCAAATGGCGAACCTGTTACTGCTTATGATTTTGAATATTCCTGGAAAACTGCTCTGGCACCTGAAACTGAATCTGAGTATGCTTACCAGATGTACTATCTCAAAAATGGAGCAGCATATAACAGCGGGGATATTACAGATTCTGACCAGGTAGGCGTAAAAGCTTTGGATGACAAAACACTTGTAGCGACTTTAGAGGCCCCGACTGTTTACTTCACTTCACTTCTTACCTTTACTACTTATCTTCCAATAAATAAGAAGCTTGATATGGAGAACCCTGATTGGGCAAAATCTGCAGACAATTTTATCAGCAATGGACCATTTACGATTACAAAATGGGATCATAACCATCAAATTGAAATGGTAAAGAATCCAAATTATTGGGATGCTGATAAGGTTAAATTAGATAAAATTATTTTCCTTATGGTCGAAGAAAGCTCTACAGAATTAATGATGTTTGAGAACGGGGAAATAGATTTTGGAAACAATCCACCTTTACCTGAAATGGACAGACTAAAAGACAAAGGAATTTTGACAATTAGCCCGTATCTTGGAACATACTATTATATGTGTAATGTAACAGAACCTCCATTTGACAACGTACTTGTAAGGAAGGCTTTTGCCGCTGCAATTGATAGAGAATCAATTGTAACAAATGTGACAAAAGGTGGCCAGTTACCTGCAACAGCATTTGTTCCGGGAGGAATACCTGATGCTGCACCAGGGCAGGAGTTTAGAGGTGTTGGTGGCACATATTTTAAAGCATATGATCCTACCAAAGCAAAGGAATATTTAGCTGATGCCGGTTATCCAAATGGCGAAGGGTTCCCGGAATTTGTTCTTCTTTACAATACAAGTGAAGGTCATAAAATTATTGCAGAAGCAATTCAGGGAATGTGGAAAGATACTTTAGGTGTTAATTGTACTTTAACCAATCAGGAATGGAAGGTTTATCTTGATAACAGAACTAAGCTAAATTATCAGATTGCAAGAGCAGGTTGGATTGGCGATTATACCGATCCTATGACATTTATCGATATGTGGGTCACAGATGGTGGAAATAATGATACCGGCTGGAGTAATGCTGATTATGATGGATTTGTTGCTACTGCAAAAAGCACAGGAGACCAAACCGTTAGAATGGAAGCTATGCATAATGCAGAAGATATTTTAATGGATGAAATGCCTATAGTTCCTATATATTTCTATACAAATCTTAACCTTATCAAACCATATCTCAAAGATTATTATATATCCGCTCTTGGTTATACAGACTTTAAGTTAGCATATATTGAAGAACATTAACATTTATGGCCCCTCTCGCAGAGAGGGGCCATAAACTCTTGAGGAAGCGGAGCGGAGAAAAATATGAAAAAATATATTATAAATAGAATATTTTCGATGATACTTGTCCTTGTGGTTGTTTCGTCACTAACCTTTTTTTTGGCAAAGGCAATTCCTGGCGGTCCTTTTACAAAAGAAAAAAAGGTTCCCGATGTAATTTTACAAAGACTTGAGGAAAAATATCATTTTGATGATCCACTGTGGAAACAATATGCATTTTATATGGGTAATCTCATGAAGGGTGATCTAGGTCCTTCATTTAGATATGATGCTCTGACTGTCAATGATATCATAAGAAAAGGTTTTCCAGTTTCGGCTACAATTGGTTTTCTTGCTGTATTACTTTCGATCATACTTGGCCTACCGGCTGGAATAATATCTGCTTATCGACAAAACTTCTGGCAGGACAATACTGTAATGTTTTTCTCTCTAATTGGAATCTCTGTTCCTAGTTTTATTTTAGCAACTGTATTTATGTATTTTTTTGGGTTAAAGTTTAAAATATTGCCAATTGCAGGATGGGGTGGATTTCGGTATATGATTCTTCCCGCAATTACACTTGCTGCATACCCAACAGCATATATAGCAAGGTTAACCAGATCTAGCATGTTAGACGTATTGAGTCAGGATTATATTAAGACAGCAAGATCTAAAGGCATTTCAGAATTTAGAGTTATTACAATGCATGCACTGAAAAATGCAATCCTTCCGGTCGTTACTTATATGGGACCGATGATTGCTGCAATTTTCACTGGTAGCTTTATCATTGAAAGACTATTTTTTATTCCCGGTCTTGGAAAATATTATGTTACAGCTATCTATGATAGAGATTACACAGTAATCCTTGGGACAACAATATTTTATGCATTTTTTTTGGTAACTGCAAACTTTATTGTTGATATTCTTTATGCATTTCTTGATCCAAGGATTACATATGAAGAAAAAAAGTAGGGAAGATATGAACGAGAAAAAACTTTTTACACCTATAAAAAAAGAAGAATTAGGAATAAAGGAATTTGTGAGACCACCAGTAGGTTATTGGAAAGATGCATGGAGAAGATTAAAGAAAAATAAATTGGCAATGGTCGGGCTTGTGATGATAATCTTATTGCTTTTATTCGCTATTTTGGCCCCCCTACTTTCTCCTTATAAGTATGACCAAACTGAACTAACAAATTGTTATGCGTCTATGTCAAAAACGCATCTATTTGGCACCGATGCAATTGGAAGAGATGTTTTTACGCGAATTGCATTTGGAGCACGTATATCTCTTGCTGTTGGTTTTGTGGCAGCATTTATTAGTTTTTTTATCGGAGTTTTTTATGGTGGAATTTCTGGATTTATTGGTGGAAAAACCGATAACATTATGATGAGGATTGTTGATATTTTTTACAGTATTCCCGTACTTCTTATTGTTATACTTCTCATGGTAATACTCCGGCCTGGTCTTACAAATGTATTTATTGCACTTGGAATTGCTTATTGGGTTGGAATGGCGAGAATAGTCCGAGGACAGGTCTTAAGTTTAAAAGAGCAGGAATTTACACTGGCTGCTCGTGCTTTAGGAGCAAGTAAGCGAAGGATCCTAACAAAACATCTCATTCCAAACACAATGGGGCCAATTATTATTACTGCAACTCTTCTTATTCCAAATGCAATTTTCTTTGAGGCATTCTTGAGTTTTATTGGGCTTGGCGTTTCTGCTCCAATGGCCAGCTGGGGCGTGTTAGCATCAGATGGCGTACAGGGTTTTCGATCTCATCCCGGGCTTCTCTTTATACCAGCAATTTTTATTTCATTAACAATGTTATCGTTTAATTTCCTTGGTGACGGCTTAAGAGATGCTTTGGATCCACGACTCAGAAAATAGGAGGAGAAGGAATGACAAAACCAATACTAAAAGTTGAAAATCTTACAACACAGTTTCTTACATATGCAGGAATTGTACAGGCAGTTAGGGGAATTTCTTTTGAAATTTATCCGGGCGAAGCTATCGGGCTTGTAGGAGAATCTGGATGCGGAAAGTCTGTAACAGGATTATCTATTATGCGATTAATTCCAGATCCACCAGGCAAAATTGTTTCTGGATCTGTCTACCTTGACAGGAAAAACCTTTTAGAATCCAGTGAAAAAGAAATGAGAAACGTGCGTGGCAATGAAATCTCGATGATTTTTCAAGATCCAATGACATCTTTGAACCCTGTTTTTTCCATTGGATATCAAATAATGGAAACGCTACTGCTTCATCAGGAAATAACAAAAAAACAGGCAAAAGAAAAAGCAATTGAGTTGCTTGATATGGTGCATATAAAATCTCCCGAAGAAGTCATTAATCGATACCCTCATCAATTAAGCGGAGGAATGAGACAAAGAGTGATGGCGGCAATTGCAATTTCCTGTGATCCGAAAATAATCATTGCGGATGAGCCAACTACATCTCTTGATGTTACAATTCAGGCTCAAATATTGAACCTCCTCAACGATTTAAAGACCAAATTAAATTCGTCGATAGTCCTGATTACACATAACCTTGCTGTGGTAGCAGGTTTATGCAGTAGGGTACTTGTGATGTATGCAGGATTAATAATGGAAGAAGGAACTGACATGCAGATATATAACAAACCGATGCATCCGTATACCTGGGGATTAATGAAAGCTGTGCCTAAAATTAATGAAGAAGAAAAAGAGAGACTTACGACAATACCTGGTTTGCCACCAGATCTTTTATCACCCCCCAAAGGATGTCCTTTTGCATTGAGGTGTGATTATGCAATGCAGATATGTTTCCAGAAAAAACCACCTTTTTTTGAACCACAAAAGGGACATAAAATAGCATGCTGGCTAATGGATTCAAGAGCACCTCGAACAAAAAGGAGCATGTGATGAATGTCAAAACAATTGATGGACCAATTCTTCAAGTTAAACGCTTAAAAAAATATTTCCCGATAAAAAGAGGCGGTTTTTTGAAGAAAGAAACTGTTTTTGTAAAAGCGATTGATGAGGTAAGTTTTAATGTCAAAAAAGGGGAAACTCTTGGTCTTGTAGGAGAAACTGGAAGTGGTAAGACAACTGTAGGGAGAACAATAATTCGATTGTATAAACCCACCAGTGGACAAATTATTTTTAATGGAATGGATATAACTAATTTTAGTGAAAATAAAATGCAAAAGGTCCGAAAAGAAATCCAAATGATTTTTCAGGATCCATATGCTTCTCTTGATCCGCGGCTTACTGTCGAAGAAATTGTCACAGAGCCGATGGAAATTCATAATCTTTACACTCCTGAGAAGAGAAGAGAGAGAGCAAGCGAATTACTAAATATTATTGGACTTAACCCTGAGCACTTAAATAGGTTTCCCCATGAATTTAGTGGCGGTCAACGGCAAAGAATAGGTCTTGCAAGAGCATTGGCAGTTGAACCACAATTTATTGTTTGTGATGAGCCCGTATCTGCTCTTGATGTATCTATTCAAGCTCAAATAATTAATACTTTTGAAGACCTACAAGAACAATTTGGACTCACCTATCTATTTATTTCACATGACATTGCGATGGTAAAACATATCAGCGATAATATTGCCGTGATGTATCTTGGCCGAATTATGGAAACTGCTCCAAGTAATGAAATCTATAAACATCCACTTCATCCATATACTCAGGCTTTAATGACAGCAGTGCCAATTCCGGATCCTCAAGCAGAAAAAAAGCGGGCTAGAATCGTGCTGGAAGGCGATATTTCAAGTAATATAAATCTCCCTAAGGGCTGTAGATTCAGGCCACGCTGTAAATATGCGAAAAAAATATGCGAAGAAATAGAACCTAAGTTAGAAGAAAAAGAAACAAACCATTTTGTAGCCTGTCATCTTTATTAATTAGCGAATATTTTTGATAATTTATAAATTTTTTAAAAAAATGAGTTTAAAGTATTGACATGGATGATAAAATCCATATAATAGTTTGGCTTATGAGAATAAGCTGAAAGTTTGTAAAAACTTTCATTTTCTTCCTCCTTTTTAAGGAATATTAAACAACAAATAAAGCCCCTCCCCCGGGGGCTTTTCTGTTTCTAACGCTCAATAATCTGTTAGAGATAAATATTGAGTGCAAATATTTAAATTTACAGAGCGTTGAGCCATTGTATATTAAAGTGAAATGTGTAAAAATTGCATATACATAAAATATTAGGTTTCGATTTCTTCATCGATAATTGCACTTAGTTTCTCAACTTCTTCTTCATTTCCTTTTATGATTGGATATTTAGGTACAAACTGGCATTGAGAGTTTGTAGAGATAGAGATATCATATGTGCCAATGTAACTGGCAATTTTCCCAATTTCAAGCTTATCCAATCCAATGAGAGGCCTATAAATGGGGAAATCGATGTCTTTTTGAATGATATGAATATTCCGGAGTGTCTGACTTGCTACCTGACCCAAAGAATCACCTGTAACGACACCTTCAGCTTTTATTTTTTTGGCAATGTGTACTGCAACATTAAGAATTCTTCTCTTGCAGAAAACACAAATATAGCGTTCTTTATCGCATTTTTTGAGAATTTTTTTTAAATCATCCAGATACTCATTGTGCGGAACGAGTATAAATTTTGTTTTGTGATCAAAAAGTAGAAAATGCTCATATAATTTCCGTGCTTTCTCTTCTTCCCCTTTGTTTGTAACAAAATGCACAAACGTAATTCGCGCACCTCTTTTCAGCATAAGAAAAGCAGCGACAGGCGAGTCAATACCACCAGAAAGAAGAGCAACAACACTTCCCTGCTCGCCGACAGGAAGTCCACCAACTCCTACAAACTTATCAGTATAAAGATAGGTTCCGTTACGTAAAATTTCGATGCCTATAAAAAGATCAGGATGTTTTAAATCCACATTTAGATTGGTCGCATCGTTTATGGCACCACCCACGACACGCTCTATGTCAGGACTTTTTACCGGATATTCTAAATAAAGTCGCTTAACTCGTACTGCAAAGCTTTTAATCTCTTGAACGACTTGCTTATCTTTTACTAATTGAACAGCAGTATTTTCAATTTCGTTCAGGTTGTGACCAATTTTTATAGCCGGACTGAATGAAACAATCCCTGGAAGATAGCTCATTTTTTTCACATTATCCCAGTTTGTATATACGACAAGTCTTCCGCCAACAATCTCTACTTTACTGCCGTTAAACAGTTTCTCAATTTGTTCCTTCAATCTGCGCTTCATACTGTTTTGTGCTTTTCGTCCTTTAGTTCCAATTTCTCCAAATCTGCATATAATTGTATGTTCCATTAAATACCTCTCATTTTTTTGAAAAGAGATTTATAATTTTCTTGAATACTTACGCCTTCTTTTTGAAGTAATTCGCTAAAAATTTGTCGCAGCGATGATTTTTCGTGGTTATGTATCACTGCCTGTTCATGAGCCTCTTTGAGTGCCACAGGATAACCCATTCCTTTTTCTGCCTGACTCAATAAAAGTTTGTGCAAAAGGTCAATTTTTTGTTTATCCTGTGCTACAAATGCGGGAATTTCTACTCTTGCTATCTCGCTTCCCACATTAAGATAAAAGAAAAATATTGGAGCAGTATAATAACGCAGAATTGGCGCATTGCTCTTAAATAGTATAGAACGTTCGCCATTTTTAAGCAATCTGCTAAAGATATCAGTATCCCGGAGTATATCAAATTGTTTTATATCTTCATTATTTGCATTTTTTTCACTGTTAGCAATTTGCAACTTTACTATACCAATAACATCTTGTGAACGAGATCCGCTTATATAACCTGCAATAGGAATATTTAGCTCCTGACTTTTTTGAAAGAGAAGCTGGAATCTATTGATAAATTTTTGTTTGAACTGCTCATTTCGCTCTTTTACTTCCCACTGAATTAATGTTCCGTCAAGAAGAGATATTATTGGAGTATTTTCATTTTTTGTCATTCCAAGAAGAGAAGAAAGCGAAATACTCTCTTCCAAGAGCATTTTGGAATCTAATAATTCGCCTTTAATCATCACTTTTTGTTTGCCTATATCTACAAAAAGATCCTTCTCCTTATAAAATATTTTGGGCACTGAATTTGCAAAAAAATAAGGAGCATCACCATATTTAATAATGATTTCTCCTATATTAACAACATAGTAATAAAGAGGGAAATCGAAGTCAATAGGAATCTCTGATCCGTCTGTCGCAACAACAATGTAATTACACATATCTACCTTAGCATGGATTTTGCCAAGAGGGTTATTCAAAGGTGTAGCTACGGGAAAATTAATATGCATAAAATTTCGCTTCGTTTCAATTTCACTTGCTGAAACATCTTTCAGGATTTCTAATGCTTTTTCAATAAGATCTTTTTTAATCACCTGCAAATCTTTGCTCTCTTTTACTGCATTTTTCATTTCTGACATTATTTTTTCAATTTTTAACATTTCACTCTCCTTATTTATTATAGAAAAATTTCAAAAAGAAGTAAATCAGTTATTTAGTAACTTTGTGTCAGTTTATAACCAGTCAATAGCATAACTACAATAGAATGTAACATTGATTTTTTGACACATACCAGTATAATTGCTATATGGCAGATGTGATAACACT
>DAOWNX010000016.1 GCA_030642335.1 Caldisericota bacterium | reverse complement strand
TATAATCCCCAATGTTGCATCACCCTGCCCCATTCCTCTTCCACGCGTGAGTAGTATAATTAAAACAAAAAATCCACCCATAACAAGTAATCCATACAGGGAATCCAAAAACATTGTTTTGCCCTGAATAATGGCAAAAATCAACCCTATAGCTGCACCGGGTATCACAACGATATCCGGAACAACCCCGTCAAATATATCGATAAAGCCAACGGTACTGAGTAAACCTGAAAATATGACATATTTTAAAAGATTAAAAGACCATCCATATTTCAAAGCAATGCCCATAAAAGCAAGTCCTGTAACCAGTTCTACAATGGGATACCTTACGGGAATTTTATGTCCACAATAACGGCATTTGCCGCGAAGCATAATGTAGCTCAATAAAGGTATTAAATCATACCACTTTAAAGGGTGTTTGCATTCAGGACAATGCGAAGCAGGATAAACAATGGATTCATCTCTTGGTACACGGTACACCAAAACATTAATAAAGCTTCCTATTATTAACCCCAATATAAGGCTAAAAAAAGACAAAAAAATTCTATTGCTCAGTAATATCATATATTTAGTATAAACAATTATTTTATAGTTACAAAATCTATTCATCGCAAGTTAAATTAAAAAAGTAAAACTTTATAAAAAATCTTTCTAAATTCTTCCCAAAAACTTCATCTCTCAATGTTGCATTGTGTGATTTTCTATACGGAAGCCATTAGATTGCCTCACTTAAGTTGTAGACAAAACTAACGAAAGATACCATTGTTTTTATTTTGTTATTACATCCCTTTCTTTTTTGTGATCGTTGCGCTGTCTTTTTCTCGTCATTGCGTATCGTGAAAAACAGCTTTTCTGCCCCTTATATGTAATCCTTGTTCTAACAACCAAAAATAAAAAATTAGATTACCACACTTCCTATTTGAAGAATGAAAAAATTTTGATATAATAAAAGCAATAAAAGTTAGGTAAACCTAATATTATTGAAAGGAGTATAGCGTATGTGGATATCTGTTGCAAGTGGAAAAGGTGGCACCGGCAAGACAACAGTTGCCGTAAGTCTTGCTTTGTCTAATAGAAATACGATATATGTTGATGCAGATGTAGAAGAACCTAATGGTTTTTTATTTATTAAACCTGTAATTAAAGAGGAATTTTCTTATACGGAACTTATTCCATTAATTCATCAAAATAAATGTACCTTTTGTGGAAAATGTGCTGATGCATGCGTTTACAAGGCAATTGCCATATTGAAACCCGTTAAAAAAGCAATATTTTTCCCTGAGCTTTGTCATAGTTGTGGATTGTGTTCCTTTGTGTGCCCTGTAGAAGACGCCATAGAGGAAGTTCCAAAAGAAAAGGGCAAAATAAGAAAGGGAGAAAAAAACGGGCAGTTATTTATTGAAGGAATTTTGAATGTTGGTGAAGCATCTGGCACACCGCTTATCAGGGGTATGAAAAAATATATACCTCATGATAGAGATGTAATTATTGATTCTTCGCCAGGTACAAGCTGTCCAGTAGTAGAATCTGTTGGAGATACTGATTTTGTACTCCTGGTAACAGAGCCAACACCATTTGGATTAAACGATTTAAAGCTCGCCGTAGAGATGATAAGAGAAATGAAACTTCCATTTGGTATCATAGTGAATAAACATGAAGAAGGAAACAATTTAATAAGAGATTATGCAAGAGAAGAAAAAATCACTGTCCTCGGAGAAATTCCATTTAGTAGAAAAATAGCAGAGGCTTATTCTAAGGGAATACCTGTTATTGACGTTTTGCCTGATGGAAAAAAATTCTTTGTTAACATTATGGAAAAAATCCGGAAAGGAGTTAATACAGGTGGATAGAGCAAAAGAAATAGTGATTTTAAGTGGAAAAGGAGGAACAGGTAAAACAACTTTGGCTGCAAGCCTCTCAAAACTTATTCCCAATAAGATAATTGTTGATGCAGATGTAGATGCTTCAGACCTTTTTATTCTCCTTAAACCTAATCCTTTAAGGCAAGATAAATTTAAAGGTGGATCTATTGCAAGTATTGACACAAAGAAGTGTATTCAATGCGGCGAATGTGAAAAGAAGTGTCGTTTTAGCGCAATTAGTAGAAACAAAGAAGGAAACTTTATAGTTGATCCTTATAAGTGCGAAGGCTGTGAATTTTGTACATATGTATGTCCTGTTAATGCAATTAAGATGAATCCACAAATTGTAGGTAATTGGTATATATCGGAAACGTCTTTCGGTACGATGGTACATGCACGGCTTATACCAGGTGCAGAGAATTCGGGGAATCTTGTAGCATTGGTAAAACGTGAAGCTCAACTCATTGCAAAGAAAAAAGGACTGAAGAGTATTATTGTTGATGGTCCTCCGGGCATTGGTTGTCCTGTTATTTCTTCATTATCCGGTGCTGCTCTCGCCTTAATCGTTACAGAGCCTACTTTATCAGGGATTCATGACCTCGATAGAATTTTGTTGACGTGTAAACAATTTAATGTGAACGCAAAAATTATAATTAATAAGGCAGATATAAATCAAAGTAACACAGAAAAGATCCAACAATTTGCTGATAAAAATGGTTTAGAAATAATGGGTAAGATTCCTTTTGATCGTTGTGTTGTAAAAAATCTCTCTAAGAACCTTACACCTATCGATTCTGATAATTGTGGAGCCGTTAAAAAGGAAATAAAAAAGATATCTAATGATATTTTGAGGTATTTATCTGAATAAATCTAATTTCAAACAAGAGATTATTTAAAAAAAGCTCTGTTTCTTGTTTCTTGATTTATATCATTTTTTGATTTTCTTTTTTGTAATTTTTTATTACACATATGAAATAATTGTTACTACTAACCGATATTTCTGCTTCTATACAATTAAGTATCTACCTATTGCAGTAATTGGATCAGGTGTTATTTGTGATATCACAAATAACATTCTTTTTTAATCTCCTTTTATTCTAATTAAAAAGAATTAAAGGTGTAATATATCTTGACAGAATAAAATATTTGGCTATAATTTAATTGATAATGAAAATCATTATCAAAAAGGAACGAAAATGGAAAAGGAAAGAAAATTTAGAAGCACGCAGCCGAGAGAAGTTGTACTATCTGTTTTAGAAAACAGCAATGACCATCTTACTGCTGAACAAATATTTGATACTGCACGAAAAATCTATCCGGGGATTGGCTTTGCTTCTGTTTATAGAATTTTAAAGTTGTTTGAAGAACAAGGTATTGTCGAGACACTTAACGTAGGCTGGGGAAAAAGATGTTTTCAATTGAAAAGACAAATGCATCCTGCGAGAATTCATTTAATCCATACTGATTGCAATAAAATAGTAGATTTTTCAGATCAGGATAGAGAGTTTAACAAAACCATAGAGAAATTCAAAGAAACTCTTAAAGAAAAATATGGTTTTGACACTTCCGTTCTGGATATAAGAGTATTTGGAAGGTATGGCAAACAACAAAAAGGAGGTGAGAGTATGCCACTTGGAGATGGAACAGGACCATTAGGTAAAGGTCCAATGACAGGAAGAAGAGGTGGTGGAACAGGAAGAGGTGGTGGAACAGGAAGAGGTGGTGGAACAGGAAGAGGCCGTGGTAGAGGTGCAGGACAAGGACGCGCTGGTGGAATAGGAAGAGGAATTTCTTCTACTCCCCCACCGATTCAAGATAATACTGTTAGGCCTTTGAATACAGAGAACAGGGAAGTAGTAAATGCTATTTATGAAATTTTACCAAAGACAGATTGTGGAGCATGTGGTTATCCTACATGCCAGGACTGTGCTCATGCTATTGCAATGTGGGAAGCACCTTATGATGCGTGTAAAGTGCTAAAACCCGAACAACAAGAAAAAATTAAAGAAATTTCACAAAAAAGGAGGTGAGAAATATGCCAGGTGGAGACGGAACAGGACCTTTAGGTCAAGGACCTATGACTGGAAGAGGATTAGGATATTGTGTAGGTTATGTTGCCCCGGGTTTTACATGGGGCAGAGGTTATGGCAGAGGTAGAGGTTTTGGGTTTCGGAGATGGAGACGTAATCCTTATGTTAATCCCGTAAACCCTTACTATGCTACAGGTTATAATTATCCTGATTATAGAGAAGGTTATTTTCAACCCTATGGATATGGTGGCACGCCCTCTAAAGAAGATGAGGCTGCAACAATGCATAGTGCGTTAGGAGAAATTTCAGATGCTCTCTCGGAAATTGAGAGAAGAATAACAGAATTAGAAAAGAAATAAGGAGGCCTTTTATGATTATTTGTATAGCATCAAGTGAAACTACAGCAGATGGAGTAGTAAACCCAATTTTTGGGAGATGTCCTTATTATATATTTTACGATACAGAGAAAGACAGCTATGAAGCATTATCTAATCCTTCGGTAACGATGGGAGGAGGTGCAGGTATTCAAGCAGCGCAATTTGTTGTAAATAAAGGTGCTAAGGCTGTTATATCAGGAAATATTGGTCCTAATTCCGCTGGAGTTTTACAAAGCGCAGGCGTTGAAATGATTACGGGAATTACAGGTCTCATAAAAGATGCAGTAGAAAAATTCAAAAAAAATGAATTACACAGCACCGGTCGTGTGACACAAGCAGGATACGGAATGAGAAGAGGATTCCAACAAGAAGCCCCATCCCAGAAAGCAACAACTTCAGGAGAGAACTTAGAGGTAATAAAGGATGATCTAAAGGAATTAGTTGAAAAGGTAAAAGAGTTAATAGAGAGGATGAATAAGCTGGAAGAAAAATGATACTTACTACTCTTTACGATAATGTTTCTTTAAGCCCCCAATCTTCTTTAAAAGAAGACTGGGGGTTCTCTTTGTTTGTTCAAGAAAATGGCTATTCGATTCTTTTTGATACAGGAGCCAGCGGAGATATTCTTCTACACAATGCAAAAATCCTTTCTATCTCTTTTCCTAACAAAATTTTCATTTCGCATTTTCATTCAGATCATACAGGAGGATTAGCCACTATATTAAAAAAAGATAGTGTAGTATACTATCCGTACTCCTCTTTTGATTTAAGTGGAACCTTGCAGAAGATGGGAGTAAATTCTGTAAAAATAAAGGACACCCTTGAAATTTATCCTAATGTTTATTCTACAGGAGTGCTGCATTTCCGTTCTATTGCTAATGAGCAGGCACTTGTATTTCAAAAATCGAATGGCCTGATTCTTATTGTGGGATGCTCCCACCCAGGTATACAAAATATTGTAGATTTTGTTACTGATAAATTTGGAAAATCCATTTTTCTTCTTATAGGAGGCTTTCATTTACTCGGGGAAAGTAGATGGAGAATACAAAGAATCGCAGAAAATCTTTTTGAAAAAGTGTATTATATCGCACCCTCTCATTGTACGGGAGAAGCTGCAAAAAAGATTTTCAAAGATGTGTTCAAGGAGCGATTTATACAAAATGGTGTTGGTCGGACAATCAAAATAGAAGACGAGAGGTTAAGTATAGAAGAATGAAATATAAATATATTTATGGGCCTGTGCCCTCACGAAGATTAGGTATTTCTTTAGGTATCGATCCTATTCCTTTAAAAGTTTGCAGTTTCGATTGTATTTATTGTGAAGTAGCAAGAACAACCCTCCTTACCACGGAAAGGAAGGAGTATATTTCTTCTGAGAAAATTCTTTTAGAATTGAAAAATTTTTTAAAGGAATCTAATCAAGATATTGATTATATTACTTTTTCAGGCTCTGGCGAACCTACATTAAACTCGAAAATCGGCTATATGATAAAGGAAATAAAAAAGTTTACCAACATCCATATAGCAGTTTTGACCAATGCATCCTTACTGTACCGGGAAGATTTAAGGAATGAACTTCTTAATGCAGATCTTGTAAAGTGTACGCTTGATGCCGCAGAAGAGAAGTATTTTAAAAGAATCAATCAACCTGAGCAATATCTTACAATTCAGCGTATTATAAGCGGAATTATAAAATTCAGTGAAGTGTATAAAGGAAAGCTTTTAATTGAAGTAATGTTGGTAAAAGGTGTAAATGATACGGAGGAAAATTACCGTGCACTACATAAAGTACTTAAAAGAATTAAAGCAGGCAAGGTGCAAATAAACACTGTAGTTCGCCCATCTGCTGTTGGTTTTGCCAGGTCGTTGACAGATCAAGAATTAAAATTTGCAAGAAAGATTATCGAAAGTAATGCCGAAATTATAAAACCACTTGATAGAAAAACAAATAAGGCATACAGGGCAGATTTAGAAGAAGCAATTATTGACAGTATAGCAATTCGCCCACAGACAATTGATGACCTTGCGAATGGACTCGGTGCTCACAGAGATGAAATCTTAAAGTATATTGAACTTCTTACGGGAGAAGAGAAAATTATAGAAATAGATCTAAAAGGAGAAAAATTTTACAAAGCAACATCAAAGTTATCCGGGTAATAAATTTTATTCCCAACTTGTTTCTAATCTGATTTATTCTTAAAAAGTCAATTTTTTAATAAATAACTTATACCCTTATTTTATTCCTTAAATAGTTAGCCGTTCACTAAGAAAACTTCTTACTATTAATCCCAACACGAAGCTAAAAAAAATCCATTTCTTAACACTATCATACATCATTTTGCTACAAATCTCTAAATCGTATTTTATATGATTTAGAAACAACTTCCTTCATAAACCGTTCTGCTACATCTTCATCTATATTGATATGCATTTCTGTTTCTTCGCCGAATTTTCTCTTCAGTACCTCTGCCCCAAATTTATCCAGCATATACATTACCAATCGAGATTCATTATACGGAAAACTTAAAGAAATTTTTTTAAAAAACTTCTTTTCTACAATACCTGCAACTTGAATCGCCATTTTTGCAGTACCACTATAAGCACGAATCAATCCGCCTATCCCTAATTTGATACCTCCAGAGTATCTTGTCACCACAATTACCGTATTTGTAAGACCCAAGCCCTTTATCGTGCAGTATATAGGATTCCCGGCACTCTTTGATGGCTCGCCATCATCATTAAATGCAAAAACTTCTTTTTTTATACCAACCGAATAAGCAAACGCATTATGATTTGCATCTTTAAAGTTTTTAGATACTTCTTCTACAAACGCTTTTGCCTGCAATACATCTTGAACTGGTGCCACAGAACCCAAAAATTTAGATTTTTTGATAACCTGGGAAACAGAAACATTCTTTTTAATTGTTTTATATATCATTAATCATCAACCTTCAGCTTGTATTGCGCAATTTTCAGTATATATTTTCACAGTTTGATTATAATAGTTTTCAGAAAATTAAAAATTATCAGTCACATGCATAAAACCGAATTAAATAAACATCTCAAAGAATATAAAACCTCTTCTCCTCTTGACAAAAATGCATTTTTGAATATCTTATTTATGTACTAACGGGTTCCCTGTTAGCTCAATTGGCAGAGCGGGTGGCTGTTAACCACTAGGTTGTAGGTTCAAGTCCTACACAGGGAGCCAGCTTAAAATCCCATTTTGCCCCATTACTCCATGCAATTGAATCATATATCTTTCACAAAAATAATTTCTGACGGTTCTTTATCCAACAATAGTGAACCTGCATCTCTGTATCCAAGCTTTCTATAAAAATGCTGTGCTTGCTCATTTGATAATGTCGATGTCATTGTTTTTTTATATCCTTTATTTCGCATTTCCTTTTCCCAAAATTCAACAAGCTTTTTCCCGATACCCTTTCTCCGGTATCGTGAGTTAATAATTATTAAATTCATAAATGGTATTTCGTCCCAGAACAAATTAAATCTTAAAAGTCCGATTGGTGCACCTTTTTCGTTTCTTACAATGATAATTTCTTTTCGCCGTACTTTTTCTTTAATTTCAACAGTTTTTAAATGCGAATCAGTCTTAACAATATAGTTTATATCTTTATCACTTGCGTAGCAGATGTTTATCATTTTTTTCCTCATAGTTACTAATACTTTGCCCGATGTTTGCACTGCCTGTAAATCCTCGGATACATATTAATCAACATATCACTTTAATTTCTTATACATTCTATAAAAGCTAAATAATTCCCCGTGCAACCTTATTGAGGATTCTTTAACAATCGTATATCCAAGCTTTTTATACAATTTGACTGCTTTCAAATTTTCTATCTCTACATCCAACGCTACTTTTTTTGCTCCGTTTATTCTCGCCTCTATCTCAACCTTAGCAATTAAATCTGTTCCTATACTCATTCCTCTATATTCCGGATAAGCAGCAACGTTGCTGATGTAATACTCCTCTCTATTGATCCATCCAATTACATCCCTGGTCTTTAAAAAAAGAGGGAGTCTTTTAATGAAATTTAATTCCATATACTTTAGCAGCAATAACCCGGTTCTCAAACCTTCCTGCTTTTTTAAGAGCCAATCATATCCTAAAATCATTCCAGCTTTCTTGCCATTACTCTCTGCAAAATAGACATGCCGAAAACTAAATAAATTATACTGATGTATGAACAAATACTGTAGTATAGATTTGAATTTATCGCCGTACAGCTTTTTAAAAAACAACGGAGTAGAAAGTATAATGAGGCTGATGAAATCTTCAGCATCATCTGGCAACGCTCTTCGCATTATAATTTCTTTTCTCATCCCAAGACAATGCTCCCTAATACTTCAATGCATACAAAACCTTTCGCTGCTCATTTAACCTTCTAATTTCAGTAACATTTCGTAATGCCTAATTTAATTTTACCTTCTTTTCTTTTATTTGTATAGTAATATATAAAATTGTCCACAAAATTATAAATAATGAAATAATCATAAAACTGGTAAAATAACTTATATATGTAAGTAAAATCCCGATAAGTATTGGACCTAAAGCCTGTCCTGTATCTGCGATAGTTCCAAATACACCAAGACTTGCGCCAAGTCGTTTATCCGATGCTACTTCTGCCACATAAGCAACGGTAGAAGTAGTTACAATTGCCTCTGCCGCACCAAAAAGTATCGCTACTGCCATCAACGCATAAAAATTAGAAGTTAATGTAAAACCTACAAATGAAATAGCACAAAGAAACATACCCAGTGAAATAAGTTTCCATCGTTCCATTCTGTCTGAAAGATAACCCATAACAGGTTTTAACACCACAGAAGTACCCGTTATAACAGACCACAAAATTCCAGCGTAAAGCACAGAAAGGTGGTATTCTTTTACTACTAATATT
Organism: Caldisericota bacterium; assembly: GCA_030642335.1. Taxonomy (GTDB): domain Bacteria; phylum Caldisericota; class Caldisericia; order Caldisericales; family Caldisericaceae; genus UBA646. The sequence goes on along the minus strand of DAOWNX010000016.1, from coordinate 596 downwards.
GGCAAAAATGCCATTGCCGCGCCCATTGTCATATTCTGAAATGATTCCATCGATGAAGTCATTAATATTTTCAAATTCTTGGCCGTTTCTTTTAGCCCGCCAAAGACCTTGCTAAAAGAATCTTTTATCTTTCTATGCCCGGTAGATGGCTCTATTTTAGGAAGTAAAAAGAAAGCTATTACTAACGCAATCATTCCTAAAATTCCACAAAATAAATAAGCATAGCGAAAATGGCTGAGATTGTATTCCTGTCCTTTAGCCAGAGAATATAATAACCAGCCACCAATTAACCCTCCCAGTGCATTAGTCCCAATTTTTATTACAGAGAAAAGCGACAGATACTTTCCTTTTTCTTTGCCGGCGATATTAGCAACAACTGCATTTGCCACAGGCCCGTATATTGAGGTAGCCATCCCGTGAATAGCCCTTACAATAATAAGCGTCCAGGCCACGGTTACAAAAACATAACTGAATGGCATAATGGCAAAAAGGAACGCACCGAAAAGAAGCATTCTTTTTCTGCCAATATAATCAGATAAAGCACCTGAGGGAGCTTTTAAGAAAATACCTGTTACGGTAGATGCTCCAACTATTAT
>DAOWNX010000068.1 GCA_030642335.1 Caldisericota bacterium | reverse complement strand
TATTAAATTTTAAAAGCAATATTCCCGAACTTAATTTACTTAACAATCTTAAGCCTGTAAAACTCGAATATATCATGATTCCATAGGAGGTAGATAGATGAATATAATGTTTGAATTAATCTGGTTAACAATTACACACCCAAAAGAAGCATTTAAACGCATAAGAGAAAAAAAACCATTATATGCCGCATTAATATTTCTCCTTATCTACGGCATAGTCTCAATAGTTGCTGGCTACATTGCAGGCAAAAGCAGTCTTAACCTGCTTCCACAAATACCTGAGAGCGAAATCACTCCATACATTGGTGAATTTTTACAAAGCTTAAATAGCCTTATTAGCGGATACTTTTCCTCTATGTTCTTTTTTGTTTTCGGGCTCATTACTCCGTACTTAACCACTTTTATTTCAACCGCAATTTACGATTTAATTGCTCAGTTCTTTGTAAAAAAAGGGGCGGGCATTACGTTATTTATTGCATGGAGTTTTGCTGCCATACCAATGCTTATCTACAAAGTGCTTAACCTTACAACTCTTGCTCTCTTTAGTTACAGTTTGCCAGTGTACATCGAGCTAATTTTTATTATATGGGGCGTATATATGTATATAACAGCAATTAAAGAAACATATGAAATAAACACAGGATTATCTATCGGCGTTTACTTCACTCCAATTATAGTAATTTTTGTGTTGATTATAATTTACATGGCTTTATTGTTTCCTTTAATTAGCAAATACTTGCTGTCATTAACCACAGGAATTATTTAACTTTGAAAAACTTCTTAAAAGATTTGAATAAAAAACAAAGAGAAGCCGTTCTCTTTAATGACAGTTCGCTACTTATATTTGCGGGAGCAGGTTCAGGAAAAACCAAAGTAATCACATACAAAATAGCATACCTCGTAGAATCCCTTTTGGTTCCTTCATCACGTATTCTTGCGGTAACCTTCACAAACAAGGCAGCAAATGAAATGAAAGAAAGAGTGGAGGGCCTCATAGGAGAACATATCAAAGGTCTTTGGATAGGAACATTTCACTCTATGTGCGCAAGAATATTGCGAAAAGAGATTCATCTTCTTGGATATGACAAGAACTTCACGATCCTGGACCAGGACGATTCTACCCGCGTAATAAAAAAAGCAATGAAGCAATTAGATATAAGCACAGAATACTTTAAAGCTAAAAAAATAGGTCAATATATTTCAACTGCAAAAAGAAGGCTTATGAACAGTAATGAATTTAATGAGATTGCAAAAGAATACATAGAAAAAATAGTTTCATCAATTTATAAAGAATACGAAAAAATTCTCAAAGAAAGCAATGCATTAGACTTTGACGACCTTATTATGCTCACGGTGAAACTACTTAAAAATCATAAAGACGTTGCATATTATTATAAAGACAAATTTAAATACATTCTCGTCGATGAATATCAAGACATAAATAGATCACAATACGAACTATTAAAAATTCTTGCAGAAAAACATAAAAAAATTATAGTAGTAGGAGATGATGACCAAAGTATCTATTCATTCAGGGGCGCAAACACTGAATTTATACTATCATTTCAAGAAAATTTTCCTAACGTAAAAACAATAAAGTTAGAAAGAAATTATCGCTCGCCGCAAGAGATATTGAATGTTGCAAACGAACTTATCGCACATAACAGGAAAAGGAGCGAAAAAAAACTTTACACCAAAAAAAAGGTGCCAGATGCGGTAAGTTTTTACGAAGCGGCAAACGGAACAGATGAAGCAAGATTTGCCATTAAAAAAATTAAAAACCTCCACAAGGATGAAGGAAAACAATTTAGTGACTTTGCAATACTATACCGAATGAATGCCCAATCAAGACTCTTTGAAGAACGCCTTTCAGAAGAAGGTATTCCGTACCAGATTATAGGAGGTGTAAGGTTCTACGGAAGAGAAGAAATAAAAGATATAATTGCATACCTCGCTGTTCTAAATAATCCTTATGACGATATAAACCTCCGAAGAATAATTAATGTACCTCACAGAAAAATCGGCGAAGCAACAATGAATAAAATAGAAGAAACCAAAAACAAGCAAGGTAGTACGTTATACAAGGCCGTACATTACATCACAGAAAATGAAGAATTATCTCCCACAACAAAGAAACTCAGGGAGTTTTATCAATTAATGGAAGACCTGAAAAAAGACAGCAATAAATTGTCTTTAAGGCAACTCATAGAAGAAATTCTATCAAGAACAAGCTATTTTCCATATTTGCTAAAAAGGGGAATAGAAGGAGAAAATAAAATAGAAAACGTAAAGGAATTTATCAGTGTAATAAAAGAATTCTCAGAAACTTCAGAGGATGATTCCCTTCCAGCCTTCCTGGAACATCTTTCACTCATCACAGATATCGATAATGCGCAAGGCGATAATCGTGTGATGCTGATGACTTTACATAGCGCAAAAGGCCTTGAATTTCCCGTAGTATTTTTGGTAGGTATGGAAGAAGGATATTTACCGCACTACCGGTCAATGGAATTCGACCATACGATAGAAGAAGAACGAAGGCTTTGCTATGTAGGAATAACAAGAGCCCAGGAAAAATTGTACTTAACCTATGCATATAGAAGAAACAGGTATGGATCACAATCTCCAGTAACACCGTCACGTTTTCTTTCGGAGATACCAAAAGAAACAGTTTCAGAAGTAAAAGAAGAGCATAAAGAAACAAAACTTAGAGAAGGGGAAAAAGTGCTACATAGAATCTGGGGAGTTGGAAAAGTCCTTGAAGTGCATCTCGATAACCCTGAAATACCTTATGCAGTAATCGATTTTATAAAAATAGGTAAAAAGAAATTGGATTTAAGATATGCCCCAATAGAAAGGCTTACAAAATGAAAAAGGCAAATTACTGTTTCGTATGCAGTAAAACCAATCCAAAAGGTTTACATATAGCATTTGAACAAATTGAAAATATGACTCTCGCAAAATTTGTGTTAGAAAAAGAATATGAAGGATATCCCGGCATCATTCATGGAGGAATTCTTACTGCGATTCTGGATGACGCAATGGGTAATATAAAGTATCTTGAAGGATATATGGCATATACTGTAGAAATGAGCACAAGATATATAAATCCATCATTTACAGGAGAAGAATTGCAAGTAAGAGCATGGCTTGAAAGCGCTAGGCACAAAATCATCAAAGCAATTGGAGATATCAGAGATAAAAAAGGTGTTATAAAAGTACGGGCAAAAGCTAAATTTTACATCACAGGAAGAATTGAAGAGTAACAATTAAGTTTTGAATCTGGGACTTCTTATTGTATAATAAAAAAATAAGGAGGGAGAAAAATGGAAGACTTGAATAAAAAAATTAACGAAATGGAAAACCAGTATCAAAAGGTTATCGAGAAAATTCCAGGATTTGCAGGTTATTTTGCCAGAGAAAAACGAAGAACTGCAGATAAATTGCTACGCCAATATCTTGCAGATAGACTAAGAAAAACGAAAGATGAATTACTATCTAAAGGGAATACGTTACTGAAAGACAATGAGTTTGATACACTGGAAGAACTGAATGAATTGATTAAAAATTTCCAATTCATTGTCGATAAGATAGAGTATGCACCACAGGGATACTCGGGATTTTTTGGCTCCATAAAAGCTGATACAAAAATGCTTGATAGGCTTTATGCAGTTGATGCTTCACTCCTATCCCTTATAGAGAAATCAGAAAAAATTGTAGCAGACAAAACAAAAACAGTAAAAGAAATTATAAGCAATATGAAAAACAACCTTAAGGATTTCAAAACATTCTTAAACGAAAGACTCGAAATCCTTTCAGGTATAAAATAAGGAGGTTGATATGTTTTTAGAAATTATTCAGTGGTTTGATAAAACCGGCACTGAAATTATACACAGAATTCCAGAACAGGGATCTGCCGATATAAAAATGGGCGCACAACTCATTATAAGAGAAACAGAAAGTGCAATCTTCTTTAGAGATGGAAAGGCAATGGATGTCTTCGGGCCAGGAAGACATATACTCTCCACACAAAATTTGCCCGTCATTACAAGGCTTCTTTCACTGCCATACGGCTTTAAAAGCCCATTTCAATCCGAAGTTATCTTTGTTAATAGAAAAGTATTTCCCAACTTAAAATGGGGAACAAGTCAGCCAATTCTTTTTAGAGACAAAGAGCTCGGAGCAGTGAGACTCCGCGCATTCGGAATTTTCAGTGCAAGAATTGTTGACCCATATCTATTTACAAATACAATTGTCGGAACACAAGACATATACACAACCGGGCAACTCCAGGAATTCTACAGATCTATCATTCTCTCACGGTTTACAGATACATTAGGCGAATCTCTCACTTCTATCTTTGACTTGCCGCAAGTATATGATGAATTGAGCGGAGCTGCAAAATCACGCATTATGACTGATTTTAACAAGTATGGAATAGAACTTGTTGATTTTTACGTTTCATCTGTTACAGTCCCTGAAGAAGTCCAAAAAGTTATCGATGAAAAAACCGGAATGAATGCAATTGGAAATATGAACCAGTATCTGCAGTTTAAAGCAGCTAAAGCAATAGAAGAGGCAGCAAAAAATCCTACTCCAGGGGGAACAGCTGCAGCTGGAGCTGGGCTTGGCATGGGCATGGGAATGGGAATGATCATTCCCGGAATGATGCAGCAAGCAATGAATGCTGAAAAAGGGAAAGAGCAAGCAATGATTAAATGTCCCAACTGTGATGCTATCATTCCGGCAGATTCAAAATTCTGTCCCAAATGTGGATACAAACTTGTTGCAGGTACACCTAAAACAATTGAATGCCCCAATTGCCATAAACAAATTCCTGTCGACTCACTATTCTGCCCTTACTGCGGACACAAAATTGTAAAAGAAGAAGAGAAAAAAGAATAAATGTTTTTCTGGATTGTCATTGCCGTATGGTTTATCTGCGGTGTTATAAGTAATATGATTGCAAAAGAAGAAAACCTTTCTTCGGGATATCGTTTCCTGCTTTTTTTAGAAGGCTTTATTGGGTTATTCTTTTTATTTATTTTTAAAGGAAAGAAAAATGAAAAAAATTAAAAAATACATTGTTATCTCGATCTTTGCTTTACTTATAATCTCGTTTATTATGCCTATGGAAAATGCTCTTGCATCTTACCACTACAAAGAATGGAACGATGAAATAACCCTGAACAAAGATGGCACAATAAATGTTGTAGAAAACCTGTCAATATATTTTGGTTCGCACGATGGCGGGACAGCTTACCACTGGTTCGAAAGATGGATTGATCTTAATCAGATTCAAAATATCACGGATGTGGAAGTTTTTGAGAACATTAACGGAACACTTATCCCTTACGAAAGGAGCAGTAGCGTAACACCAGAAACGTTCAGCGTAAGAACAAAGCATAACAGTTTCTATATAAAATTAAACTACGAGGCAAAAAATACAGTAAAACACTTTGTGATAAAATACCAAATATTAGGAGCTACCAAAATAGGTACTGTTGCATTCTATGAAAATGATAACTCATTCAACTAC
>DAOWNX010000100.1 GCA_030642335.1 Caldisericota bacterium | reverse complement strand
TTCCTTCATTTTCTTTCGCAATTTCCATTACTGCCGGCTCAATCATTTTGCAGGGTGCACACCAATCTGCCCAAAAATCTACAAGAACCGGTATTTTGGAGTCAAGTACTTCCTGTTTAAAATCAATTCCATTACCTTCCATACAAATATCCTCCTATTCTTTTAAAAGTTTATCAATTTCATTTGTGATAAGTTCTTCCAAATCTGGAATATTACCAATTTTCGTAGAAGCAATTTTTCCGCTCTTATCCACAAGAAAAAATCTCGGAATGCTCGTCGCGCCATATACAGACGCAACATTACCGTTAGCATCACTGATAACAAAATACGTCATTCCATTTTCTTTTATGAATTTCGCCACTGCTTGTCTCTTAGATGCTACATCCATGTTAATTCCAATTACTACAACATCCTTATCCTTATACTGATTATGTATTGCCTCAACATGTGGAATTGTCGAACGACAGGGACCACACCAGGTTGCCCAAAAATCAAGAAAAACGACTTTCCCTTTAAGATCCGAAAGATGTACAATTTCCCCATCTAAGGTCTGCCAGGAAAAATCCGGAGCTACCTCTCTCCCTTGAGCAACACCTTCTTGAGGCCCATTGCCCCCAGTACAACCAGTAAAAATGGGAACAATAAACAAAAACACAATAACTGCAAATAAAATTTTTCTTCTCATAAAGTCTCCTCACCAAATTATGGGACGATTATAACAAAAAAAGCAGAGTTGTCAAGTAATAATATTTACTTAAATTTTCTGCTAAGATCTTTTATAATGTTTACCACCAAAGTGAATTTTGTACCTAAAAAATGCATCAACAATGTAACTATTAATGCGCAGACGTCTTTTTCTTCGCCTATCCACGATTAACATCATTTTCGCTGCTTTAATTCAAATCTCTCTCTATTACTCAAAATATATTGGATTTCTTCTTTTTTAGAATGTAACGTTCCCATTATTCTTAATCGTAAAAGTTCATCAAAAATTTCTTTGTACTGAGGACCTGGTTTTAACCCCAAATTTAATAGATCTCGCCCTTTTACGCTAATTTTAGTATTTGATAAAGTTTCAAGATAATCAATTAGTAGAGCACGCTCGTCAGAATAAGCCCAGGATAAATACGAAACAATGAAAGCCTTATCAATATTTCGTAAAAGGAAAAACAGGTCTATTTTATCAATTGTCTTTGCAATACTATGTAATTTGCGAAATGCATTTTCTGCTGCAATCACTTTTTCACCAAGTCTTTTAGAAAAAGAAAAATATTGAAGAATATCTCTTTTTTCAACATCACTCTTTCCAAAAACAAGCAAGAAAAAGTAAACCTTCGCTTGATCGAGAGGAAAATATTTAATCCATTTTTTGGCCTGAAGTATTGCCTCTTTTCTGCGAGTACTAAGTCTTTTAATTTTAAAAAGGTCCTTAAGTATCCCTCTTTTTTCCATTTTTAATATAGCAAGCGGTGCATCAGAAGAAGAAAAAAGTTCAAACAATTCGTCGAGAATTCTTCTTGATTTCTTAAATCGAAGTACATTAAGGCCCACTGTTTTTACCAGCAGCTGTTCTGTATCATCAGACAAATGAAAATTAAATTTGATTTCGTATTTGATAGCTCGTAGGATTCTTGATGGATCCTCTAAAAAAGACAATGAGTGAAGCACTCTTATCTCCCTTTTTCTCAAATCTGAAAAACCACCAAAAAAATCATACAAATTACCAAACTGGTCCGGCAAAAGATCTATGGCCAGTGTATTGATTGTAAAATCCCTTCTCCCTAAATCTTCCCTTATCGACGCACGCTCTATGACCGGGAGAAGAGAATGAGAATTATAATATTCCCGTCGCGCGGTCACAAAATCAAAAGTATAGTCCTTATATATGCAAGTAGATGTCTGAAATTCTGAATACAATAAAACATCTCCGCCAATTTCTTCCTGCAACCGCTTTCCAAACAGTATAGCATCTTTGCTTACAACAAAATCCAGATCAAGACTTTTCTTGTTCAATAAAATATCCCTAACCACTCCCCCCACAAGATAAATTTTCTGGTTCGACTCAAGAGCAATAGCCCCCATTTTTTGCAATAAGTTAAAAATATCTGGTGGAAATTTCTTTTTTAATAATAAAGCAATTTCCTCTTTTTGAGGAAGAAATGCCGCATTTGCACTAAATGAAGATTCGTTTATGTATTCTTTCGTGTAAAATGCTTTTAGAAGGTCGCTTCTTGAAATAATCCCAACAATTTTTCCTTTTTTTGTAACAAGAACGCGGCCCACATTAGTTAAAACCATCGCTTCTTCTATCTCTCTAAGACCCGTGTCTGGAGAAACTTCCACTAGATTAGATAAAAGATACTGTTTTACGGGACGGTCTCGGTTTTCAATAAGCATAATTTTTTCAATGTCCCGTTTTGATATGATTCCTATAATCCTGTTGTTCTCCTCAACAGGAAGTCCTGAAAACCCAAACCGCACCATTATTTTCAAAGCTTCCTTTATGCCAGTCTTTGCCAAGACAGTTTTCACCGGAAAGCTCATAATGTGTTCTGCCTTTAATACGGGGAAATATACTTTCGTAATATTTTCTAATATCTGCTTTTTTATTTCCAATATATCACCATTCTTAACAAATACAGATGCTGCAGTCGGATGACCACCACCTCCAAGAGGAAGCAATACTTTTTTTAAATCATACTGCGAACTGCTACTCCTTCCAACGATAAATATGCCATCCATTGAAGACACTAAAACAAATAAAAAATCTGAATCTACTATTTCTCTCATTCGATGTGCTATAAGCGATATGCCAGGTGTATAAGCCGACATTTTCCCGGATGCAATAGCAATCCTTGCCCCCTTAATATTGCACTCTTCAATATTATCGAGTAATTCTTTGTACAAATTAATCTGATCCTCGCCAAGGGATGGGGAAAGAAAATGGTTTACCACTTTCATATTTACACCAAAAGAAGCAAGATACTTCATAGCGGCAAAATCAGCAGCAGAAGTTAAAGGAAACATAAATGAACCGGTATCTTCATAAATGCCAAGCGCAATAAATGTTGCCTCAAATGTAGTAAGTGGAATTCTTTTCTTCTTAAGAAGTTCTACAAGAAGCGTGGTATTAGCCCCATAGTTTTTAAAAATAATTTTTGCTTTTTTGATGTCATGTGCAGAATGAGGATGATGGACAAAAATAATAACCTCTACTCCTCTTTTTTTGAGGAATTCTTTGCCATCTCCGATACGGTTAAAAATTTTTGTATCAACAACTATAACTCGCTCTATACTGTCCTTTATTTTATCAGGAAGTTCTTTTACCTTTATCAATCTTAACATGTCTCCAAAAAAGTGTGCCAATTTTTGCGTGCTTACGTCAAGCGATCCCGGATGTATAAGAAAAGAGCCGGGATATAATTTCTCGGCTGTATACATCGAACTTATTGCATCAAAATCAGAGCCTGAATGAGTCAGGATGACTGTAGTTTTACTCATCAGAGAGTTTTTTAATTTCTTCTTTTGAAATACGATAATAAAAAAGTGGGAGTGGTTTTACCTGCTCTTTTTTAAGCTCAACGCAGTTTAAAAAATCTTTAGCCACTCTATCTCCCTTTTCGGCATCACTAGCAAGAATCAGCGCAATTTCTTCATCCTTTTGTATAAAATCTCCAACCTTTTTTGGAAAAAGAATTCCAACAGCAAGATCAATCTTTTCGCCTTTTTTTGTCCTTCCCGCCCCGAGAGAAACAGCAAGTCTGCCAATAGCTTCTGCCTTAATAGCCGATATATACCCACTCTCTCTGGCTAAAACAGGTATTTTAAACCGTGCCTGAGGAAGAAGTGAAAAATCTTCAATAATATTCGCATTGCCTCCCTGGGCTTGAATTATTGTTTTAAATTTCCTTAAACCTGCACCATTATGTATTGCTTCTTGTATCTTATGCTGACCTTCAATTTCGCTTTGCACTTTTCCACCAAGTTTAAGCATCTCTCCGCCAAGCATTTCTATAACTCTGACAAGCCGCTTTCCACCGTTCCCTTTTAGCACTTCGATTGCTTCTTCGACTTCAATAGAATTTCCAATTGCATCACCAAGTGGCTGATTCATATCAGTAATATAAGCAACTGTTTCCCGCTTTGCCAAAGTGCCAATAGAGACCATAATTTTTGCTAGCCTTTTTGCATCTTCCAAATTTTTTACAAAAGCGCCATCTCCGACTTTTACATCTAAAAGCACGGCATCGGAACCAGCTGCTATCTTTTTACTCATAATACTTGCTGCTATGAGTGGAATGCTATCCACCGTGCCTGTTACATCTCTGAGAGCATATAATT
>DAOWNX010000105.1 GCA_030642335.1 Caldisericota bacterium | reverse complement strand
TCAAAAACATCGGAGGACAAATCAGCTTTCAGGAAAGAAGAAGACTTCAAATATTTCGTAAATCTCCTTGATTATTCGTTCGCAAAACATGATGCAACACTTCTTTCGTTTGCTTTAATGAGAAATCATTACCATCTTTTGATAAAGACAAAGAAAGCAAATCTCTCTAAAATAATGCACACACTCAACTCGAACTATGCCCACTATTTTAATTCCGAATACATAAGAAAGGGACATCTGTTCCAGGATAGATACAAAAGTTATGTTATTGCAGATAATGTCCATTTTCTTAATGTTTTAGTTTACGTGAATTTAAATCCTCTAAAGGCTGGAATTGTTAAATCATCGGAAGAATACAAATGGTGTAGCTACAGATATTTTAGAGACAAAAGTAATGCTCCAAAATCATTAGATTTCTCTGAAATCTATAATCTCACAGGAGTAGGAACGTCTAAAGTTACAGAATTTATAGACTCAAGAGTAAGTATATATGATAAATATGAAGAAAATTTAGGCAAAAAATCGGATAACAATATTAAAGAAATTAAAAAAATAGTTAGTAAAATAGAAAATACATTTGGAAAACTTCAGAAGAATAAAGAACTAAAACATCTTGCAATATACATCTTGACATCTCAGGGATTCAGATTGTCCAGTGTATCTGCTGCGCTAAATATACCTTATACCACAGTAATAAGAATAAGAGATAAGACGGAAAAAAGAATAGCTACTGATACAAGCCTTTTAACACATTTAAATAAGGTAAATAATTTGTTAAACGATAAAAGTGGTTAATTTTGTGCCAGGCACCATTTTAACCGTTTTTGGTTATGATTAACTAAAACAAAAGCCCCCGTTTTTGCGGGGGCTTAAAATTTACACTTCTAATATAAATATTACTATCTTTCGCCTATATTTGCTCGAAGCTTAACAGCAAGTTCTTTAAGACCATCTTCTGGAGAAATTTTACCGAGGTAAATTTTCTCAAGTGTTGCATTTACATCTCTTCTTGAGTTATTCCATGCAGAAATTGGAGGTTGCATAACACAGTTTGCAAGTTGATCATAACCAGCATGTACTTCTGGATGATTCTCAAGGAATTCTTTCATTTCCGGAAGTTCAAGAGCAGATTTTCTAACAGGTAAATAACCCGTCCCCATTGCCCATTGTGCAGTCTTTCTTGGAGAAGTAAACCACTTTACAAAATCCCAGGCACCATCCTGTTGAGCTTGAGAGGAAGTTGAACCAAATATAACTACATTCGTACCATACATAACAGAGTGTTGCCCTGCAGGCCCTGCAGGCAAAGGTGCCTCGGCAAATTGAAATCTGCCACCTACAGCTTTATTCATATAATAGTAACTGGCAACACTTGCAAAGACAAATGCACATTTCTGGTTACCATAATCAGTTTGATAGTTGTACCCTGAGGTAATATGAATATACCCGTTTTGTATCATATCATTCATTGCCGTTGTTGCGTTGAGTGCTGCCGGCGTCTTATCGAACAAAACCTTCTTGTTATCTTTTGAAATGACCTCTCCGCCATACTCATATACGCGTGCATACCATAGATCTACTGAAGGAGAATAAGAAGACCCCCATTGACTACCATCTTCTTTGGTAAGCAATTTGCATGCCTCTTCAAACTCATCCCAGGTCTTCGGAACAGTAATGCCATTTTCTTCCAGCATATCAACATTGTAATACATTACAATGTTACTCTTATTAAATGGAAGCATCCACATTTTGCCGTCAGGAAGATACCCATTTGCCCACATATTTTCAAAGAAATCTTCCCTGTCACTTTTCAATATTCCATTTGCACCATTGACAAACTTTTCTACCGGAGTAAGGTAACCACCTGTAATATATTCTGCTACCCAATTTTCATAAGCTTGTGTAAGAACAGGCGGATTTCCTCCGGCAATAGCTGCAATAGTTTTCTGCTGCAGCGGACTGTAGCTCGAAAACACTGTGCCCTGTATTTCTGTCCTCGGGTGAGTGGCATTATACTCTTTAATCATTTCTCCGAGAACCTCACCTTGTGTATAGTTCATCGCATGCCAGAAACTAACTTCCACTGGCTGCCAATCAGGAGAATGCTTAATCAAAACAGATCTCTCTGTTCCGTTCCATGTTACTTCCATCCCCAAAGTTTCAGCAACAAATCTTACAGGCACCACAGTTCTTGATGTTTTTACAATAATAGTTGGAGCAGAATCAAGATACACATCGTAACCGTTAGCTTGAGCTTTTGCATCGTCAATTTTTAATATAGCGATGTTTTCCCCCAGCGTAATGGTAACTTTTCTTTCCTCGTTAGACCAATCTACTGTAGCTCCCATTGCTTCAGTCACAAAACGAATAGGCACCATCGTCCTGTTGTTCATAATAACTGGCGGCTGATCCAAAGTCGTTGCTTTACCATTCACATAGGCCGTAGATTTATCAATGTAAATCTTAACAGCCGTCTCATTTTCCGCATTAATCCTTGTTATAGGCACTAAAATTGTACCAACAAGAAAAAGTGCAACTACAAGTGCAATAATTTTTTTCATACAACACCTCCTTTTATTTTAAAAACAAGTATAACTAACCTTTTATTGCGCCTCGCGCTATACCCTCTATAAACTGCCTCTGGAAAATGAGAAAGAGAATTAGTACCGGAGCCGTTACCATCGTAGATGCAGCAGTCAACAACCCCCATTCAGTACCCTCTGAGCCGAGGAAAGAATTTAAGGCAACTTCAAGCGGCATAATCGCATAATCCGTTGCAACAATTAACGGCCAGAGAAACGCATTCCAACTACCTAAAAATACGAATAGAGCAAGTGTTAAAAGTGTAGGTTTCGCAAGAGGAACCGCAACAGAAAAGAAATATCTACCAATAGAACAACCGTCTACCTGTGCTGCTTCCCACAGTTCGTTGGGAATTGTTTTAAAAAATTGTCTCGTAAGGAATATACCAAATACGCTAGCACACCAGGGTATAATCATTGCCTGATATGTATTGAGCCAGTGTAAATTTTTCAAAATTACATAATTGGGAATAAGAAGCATCTCGCCTGGAATCATCAAAAGGCCAAGCAATAAAATAAAAATCTTATTACGGAGAGGAAATTTAAGTTTTGCAAATGCAAAACCAGCAAGGGAAGAATTGAAAACAGAAAGTATTGTTGTAGTTCCTGCAATAAAAATAGTATTTCCAATATATCGCCACCAGGATACCCCACCAGGTGAATTATGCCACATGTCTATGTAATTTTTGAAATAGAAATCAGGTATAAGTTTAGGTGGAAAAGCAAACAATGTTTCTGGTCTGTTCAATGAAGAGGCAACCATCCAAAAAAATGGAAAAGCGGTAAATATCAAAACAATAGTAAGAGCAGTGTATGTAAGGACATTAGATAATTTAATAGTCTTAAGCCGTTCCATTTCCTTCTCCCCGAGATTGTTCCCCTGCATAGAAAACCTTTCTCCCTGTAAATTTAATATTAAGCAACGTAAGTGCAAATATAAATAAAAATAACATTACAGCTACTGCGCTTGCATACCCTGCTGCCCAATCTTCAAAAGCTTTAACATATAGGTAATAACCGGTTGTAGCAGTCGTGTAATAAGGCCCGCCACGTGTCATAACAAAAACAGGGGTAAACATCTTAAAGGCCCCGATCATAGAAATGATGAGAATAAAGAAGGTTGTCGGAGAAAGCATAGGCCAGGTAATATGCCAAAAAACTCCATTTGCATTTGCTCCATCAATACGAGCTGCTTCTTGCAGTTCTGTCGGCACTCCAGTAAGTCCAGCCATGAAGAGAATTGTAGAAAATCCAATTGCATGCCAGGTAGTGTATATAACAAGTGAAATAAGGGCCGAGGGAGAGCCTAACAACCACATAGATGTCGGTAAATGCAACAACCGCAAAAAAGAATTTAAAAATCCATAGTCAGGATGAAATATCCACATCCACACAATTGATGTCGCAACCAATGGTGTCACATAAGAAATAAAAATACCAAGCCTAAAAAAACTTCGGAATTTAATAGGACGCATAAGTAATAAAGCTAAAATGAGCGAAACACTTATCTGCAGAGGCACACTCAAGGCAACATATTTTACAGTAACGAAAACAGAACCCCAAAATTCAGAAGCATAGGGAGAGTTGAAAAGAAGGTTTGTAAAATTAGTTAAC
>DAOWNX010000104.1 GCA_030642335.1 Caldisericota bacterium | reverse complement strand
AGAAGTCCTAAAAAGTAAAGGTCACCCATTCCATTTGCAGGACGAGGGTTCAGATATTCCTCGAAAAACATCCCCCGTCTTTTATAATTCAAACCAAAATCGAGGAAAAACTTCTTCTTAGAAATCTCTAACAGTATTTTTGTGCCGCCAATTGTGTCAGTACCATCAAAAAATTTAATCTTTCCCATATTATTTATTATATAACAAAATGTGAAAAAATTATGAATTTATTTTGATAATGAGCAAAATCTTTTGAGACTAAGGATATGAGCAGCTCCTGCTATTGTTGTCCCGTAAAATACTTTATCCTTTTTTACCTTTAAAAATCGCTCAATTGTATTATTTACAACAGTTGTCCCGGTTATCCAAAGGAGATCAGCCCATTTAATATTTTTACCGGTGCTTTCTTCGGTTTCGACTAGTACTCCATTTATCTTTTTCCCAATCATTTCGTTATCTAAGTCAACAATTCTCAAGCGGAAATATTCCGAAAAAATTTCTATAAAACGAGGTTGATAACCAATAAGAAAAATTTTGGGATTGCCAAATTCCATTTTTATAAAATCCACAGCATTTTTTGCACACTCTCGTGGTTCATCATTTTTACAATGTATTGTTTTATTTGTTAGTTTCAGGTAGTTCAAGATTGCATTAAGCGTAGAAATGAATATCGCTCTTTGATAATTTGTGTTCAAATCAAGATTCAATACGTCCTGAATTGTTCCCATAAAATTACCATAAAAATCTGTAAATGCTTGCCCTCTTGCGCCTTTAAAATGCGCTTCCATTAATTTTTCTTGGCCTTTTATTATGGGATAATCCATATCTGTAGGATTGCCTATTGCTTCTTCAGCAGTAAGAGGAGCAGCTTTTATTACGACACTCTCCCTTATTAAATTATTTTCTCTAACTATTCTTTCCAATTCCATTGTTAATATATCATAAACCGCCATCATTCACTCCTTTCAATTTTGTACCCCTGTATTTAATAATTATATAAACCTCTTCTTTGTTTATCTCATGCCACATATACCATGGTATATGTCCTTTAATTATTGTGCCATTAATGTCTATTTTTACGTGCACTCTTTCTGCATTTTCTTTATGAGAAATAATTTTCCCTCGCAGAGTATTAAGTGTTGGAACTGGTGGTTTCGATGAAGAAATGTAAAGATCCTCTTCTAAAAATTCCACGCAATAATGATCACTTCTTCCTGAACTGAACGGTACAATGAGGGAAAAATTATCAAATTCAGCAAGAGCAATATCCTTTGTTACTTTTTTAAGCGATCTCACTTTAATCCTGTTTACGTCATTGTCAGTGTGAACAAGCTTGCCATGTCTTATTTTTATTATATTATTTCCCAGTTCTTCTGCTTCATATGGATCATGTGTTACAATAAGAGTTGTCAGTGAAAATTCCTTTATTACCTTTAAAAACTCGGCTCTTATAAATTTTCTCATTTCAAAATCAAGACTTGCAAACGGTTCATCTAATAAAAGTAATTCAGGATTTGTTACAAGGGCCCTGGCAATTGCCACCTTTTGTTTTTCACCTCCACTGAGTCTTAATGGATATCTATCTTTGAGCGCAAGAATATCCACTTTTTTTAAAATTCTTGACACCTTCTTACCGATGTTTTCTTCCTTTTTAATGTGCAGAGGAAACGCAATATTTTCGTACACAGTAAGATGGGGAAACAATGCCAGATTTTGAAATATGTAGCTTATATCTCTTTCTTCAATTGGTACAGTTGTAATTTCCTTGCCGTCGAGGTAGATATGTCCATTTTTCGCAGGTATTATGCCGCTTATTGCATTAAGAAGCGTAGTTTTGCCAGCACCATTGGGACCAAGTAAAACACCAACTTTGCCCTTTTCAAGAGTAAATGAAATATTTTTAAGAATACCTACTGAAACTGACTTTATCTTTAAGCCTTCCATGTAAGGAGTTTTACCTCCACCTTTCTTATTGTATAATCAACAACAAGAGAGATAAGACCCATTACAATAAGAACAACAAATATAAGTTGTGTATCAATCAAAGATTCTCCTTTCATCAGGAGGTATCCTAAGCCAGACGGTATTGCGAGCATTTCCGCAACAACTCCAGTTCTTATAGACATTCCACTTTCAAGCTTTAATCCTGTAAAAATATTCGGAAGAGCAAGTGGTAGAATAATTTTTCTTATAAGGCAAGTTTTTGAAGTTCCCATTGTTTTTGCTGCATAAATTATACTTTGATCAATATCCTTTACGCCTCTTACTGTATTAAGAAAGATAGGAAAAAAGGAACAGATAAAAATAGCGATAACCGGCACACTGTTTGATATGCCAAACCATATCATAAGCACGGGTATCCAACCAATAGATGGAATAGGGTATATAATCGAAGCAATCGGAGTCATAAATTGATTTACCTTTTCGTTAATACCGGCCAATAAGCCAAGTGTAATGCCACTTGCTGTGCCAATAACAAACCCTATCGTAACCCGGAAGAGGGTAAAAAAGATATTTTCAAGTAGTAAACCTTTGACTGTGAAGAGTTTAACAACAACACTGCTAAACGGCGGAAAAAGGTATGTAGGAACAGATGGAAGCCTTCCTACAAGCTCCCATATAAGCAAAAAAAGAGCAATTGGCAATAAACTATTTAATTTCCTGTCCATATAGCATCCTCTGCGTTGAATCGCTTGTCAATATAACCCCAGTCAGCAAGTTTATCTATCACAAACTGGACATTATTTACATTTAGACCGTTTGTATAGGTAATATTTTTCATAGAGTTTTCAATAATAGTCTCATCAGTATTGAGATATCCAGAAAGAATCTTTGCTGCTTCTTTCTGATTTTTGTTGATAAAGTTTGTTTCTGCGATATTCAATTCTATAAGTTTTTTTACAACTGTAGGTTTTGTTTCGATAATATCATTTTTTACAACAATACAACTTCCAGGCATCTCAGAGAAAACATCTTGAGCACGAAGAAGTATTTTGAATCCTTGTGAAACAAGTATTGAAGCATAATGCTCGGGAATAAACACAGCATCGACAGAACCATTACTCAAAGCAGACATTGCAACAAGAGGCTGTGTCCCCAGTACATTAAATTTTATATCGTATTGTTCTTCAACAAGTTTCATAACAAAGTTTGCGCTGCTTCCTTCCTTAGGACATGCAACTTTTTTTCCATCGAGCTCTTGTACACTCGCTATTTCCTCTCTTGATATAAGCTCGTAGCCGTATTGGTGTGTAAGAGAAACAATTTTTATTGGAACCCCTCGCGCATATGAAATAATTGCAGGAATAACACAAATATATCCGACATTGATATCCCCTCTAGCAAGAGCAGCAGCAAGAGCCATACCTGTATCGTACTGTTCAAATGAACCTACCTCAATATCGTACTTGAGAAAATCTTCCTTCTCCTTTGCAATATAGGCAGATGCAGCATGATCGTTTAATTCCACTGCAATATTAAGCGTTTCTATCGAAGTTTTACAACCTGCTGTAAAAACGAATAACAGTATCATCATAATCATTGCAAATTTTTTCATAATGCTACCTCCTTGGAAAATTTTTTTATAAAATATCGTATACCCTGTTCTTTTCGTATTTTTCTTATCTTTTGAAGTGCCTCTGTACTAAAAACAATAGGATGTGTTCTTTTCCCTTTTTCAACCAGTACTGCAACATCTACATTTTGGCTATACACTATTTGCATGAATCTATTCATCTTCTCTTTAGGTAAAATCTTCCTGTTTGCAAAAACCATAATGCTAAATTCAGAATGATTACTTAAGAGGCAAATTCCCTTTTTTACTGACACAGAAATAGGATCATTTGGTTTTTTATTTATTGTAAATTTTACATTTGACAGCCCCGCAATTACATCAGTTGACTGGTTTTTATTTCCAACAACAATTACTTCTCTAATCACGGGAAGTGCAGAGTATGTTGTGATAATTTTTTTCACCCTATTCAGATTTTTCTCTCTCCCTGCAAGGATAATTAGTGAAAAATATGGCGTTTGAATATCTGCGTATTTAAAATAAGATAGATTCTTTCCGTAAGAAGCAAGTATAATTCCGTCATTTTTAAAGGTGACCGTTGAGTTCTCTGTTAAAAGGGTTATCTTTTCTTCCATTCTTTAATTTCTTTTGCAATTTCAGGATATGCATAAAATTTGATTGTTTCCATAATT
>DAOWNX010000161.1 GCA_030642335.1 Caldisericota bacterium | reverse complement strand
TTGAAACAAGCAACCCGGACAAACTCTTTAACCTCTTTAATATATACGAAGAAGAGGGATTGAACAACCTAAAAAAAGGAATTCTTTACCCCGGATATCAATACGTGTTAAAATGTTCCCACATCTTCAATTTGTTAGATGCAAGGGGCGCCATAAGTATATCCGAGAGAGTGCAAATTATTTCGCGCATACGAAAAATGGCAAATCTTGCCGCAAACATTGTGCTGAACAAGGAGGAAAATAATGAAGGATTATCTGCTTGAAATATATGTTGAAGAAATCCCTGCGCGTTTCCTGAATAATGCAGTAAAAGACCTTAAAACGATTGCTGAAAGTGAATTAACAAAATACAACTTGCACTACGAAGATATTTCTGCATTCGGCACTCCGCGGAGACTTACTCTTTACATTAAAAATTTGGATGAAAACGAACCTGATACAGAAGAAGAAATAAAAGGTCCGCCAGCATCCATTGCAATAGGAAAAAACAAAGAACATCTCGTGCCGTTTAAAAAGTTTACACTTTCAGCGGGTGTTCATGAAAAAGACCTTTATATAAAAGAAACTTCAAAGGGCAATTATTTATTCGCAAAGAAAATAGTCAAAGGAAGGAAAACAGAGGACATCCTGAAAATATTTTCCCCATGGTTAATCAAATCTTTAAAATTTCCAAAAACAATGCATTGGAATAGTAAAAATATTAAATTTGTTAGGCCTATTCGTTCCCTTCTTTCGCTATTTGGAGAAGACCTGGTAAAATTTACCTATGCTGGAGTAGAAACAGAAAATAGCACATATGGCCTTAGAATCAACCAATCAAACAAAATCAAAGTAAAAAACCCGGCTGATTACTTTAAAAAACTTAAAGAGAATTACGTTACACTTTCATACGATGAAAGAAAAAATAATGTCGAAAAAAATGCACATGCCCTTGCCAAAAAAGTTAATGGGACGCCATTATATTCAAACGATTTTTTAGAAGAAGTAGTAAATCTCACGGAGTATCCTACGCCATTCCTTGCAACGATTGGAAAGGAAGAATTTTCAATACCGCAATGTATTTCCATACGCGTCATAGAAGACCACATAAAATCTTTCCCTTGTGTAGATAAAAACGGAAAGCTTCTTCCATACTTTATTGGAGTAAGAAATGGTTGTTCTGATTTCATTGAAATCGTTAAAAATGGCTACGAAAAAGTAATTAAAGCAAGAATGCTTGACGGAAAATTCTTTTTTGAGGAAGATAAAAAAATCTCCTTACAAACCCTTGTTAGTAAACTTTCAGGTGTTGTTTTTTTGAAAGAGCTGGGCACAATGAAAGATAAAATTGACCGATTAACAATACTTTCGGATTACATTTCTTCAAAAATCGGATTAAATGATAGCGAAAGCAAAGCATTAAAACGAAGTGCATATCTATCAAAAGCAGATCTTTTAACAAATGTCGTCAGAGAATTTCCTGATTTGCAAGGGGAAATAGGAGGAATATATGCTGAGTTACAGGGCGAAGAAACAGAAGTATATGAAGCAATAAAAGACCAATATCTTCCACGCTTTGCAGACGACAAACTTCCAAAAACATTAATCGGCACTTACCTTTCTCTTATTGACAAAATAGACACATTGACAGGTGGCTTTGTCATAGATATTGCCGTTTCTGGTTCTAAAGACCCATACGGGCTTAGAAGGATTGGCAATAGTATAGTGCAGTTACTCACTTCTATTAATATGGAATCTTTTCCCTTAAAAGAGCTCATACAAGCATCCATTGACTTATACAAACCAAAAAGGGAAATGGAAACCGAAAAAATATCAAAAGATATTGATTCCTTCTTAAAGGAAAGAGCCAAAGGAATATTAAAAGAAAAAAATATCAGATATGATATAATAAATGCTGTTACGGCGTTATCACTTGACTTAACCACTGCATACCAAAAAAGGGCAGAGATATTAATGAATCATATAAACGACGAAGAACTTGTATCCATAGCACTGGCAAATAAGCGAGTAAACAATATTCTGCTAAACGCAGATATCTCTTCAAAAACCATAGATAAAAAACTTCTTTTTGAGAAAGCAGAAGAAGGTCTCTTTGATGCAATTCAAAATACCGAAATAAATGTTGAAAATGGACTTAAACAAATGAATTATGAAGAAATTATAAAACTACTTTACAGTTTGTCTCCCGTAATTTCTAAATTCTTTGATAAAGTGTTAGTTATGGATAATGACGAAAAAATCAGAAAAAATCGGCTTGTTATGCTAATAAATTTAAAAGAACTGTTTCTCAAATTTGCGGATTTTTCGACAATCGTTATCGAGAAAGATAAAAATGTATAAATCTTTGTTTTTTCTCTTAAATACGTATAATAAATAGGTACCAAAATTGCTAAGGAGGTTATACAATAATGACAGATAAAAAAGTTTATGCCTTTGAAGAAGGCAATGGTAGTATGAAAAATCTTTTGGGTGGAAAAGGCGCTGGACTTGCAGAAATGACAAAAATTGGACTCCCCGTCCCCCCCGGTTTTATTATTACT
>DAOWNX010000067.1 GCA_030642335.1 Caldisericota bacterium | reverse complement strand
GGCTTTTAACTTTTCTACCTCACTCCTTGCAATTCCTTCAAGATCTTCATCTACCACCACATTCTCTCCCGCATTTGAAATTAAAGGAAGAGTTGGTGTCATGAGACCAAAAATGCCTATTTTAATATTGCCTACCATCTTTATTACGTCTGGCTGAATTTTCCCGGCCAGTGCTGGTTCTTGAGAAACATCCATATTTGCGATAATTACAGGTACTGTTGCATAATCCAGTGCATTCCCAAGTGTTTCAGGCCCAAGGTCAAATTCGTGGTTCCCAAGACACCAGGCAGTTGCAATTTGATCCCACAAAAATGTAGTGGGAACACCTCCAAATGCTCTGAATACCGGTCCGATAAAATCGTCTCCTGATGTAAGGAATAATGTGCTTGCATTCCCGTTTCTTTTCTTCAAATACTTAACAAGTCCTGCTACCCGTGCTGCGCCACCTACCTCGATTTTCTGTTTCTCTCCATCAACAACCACTTTTGTTGTATACGGTGTAATTTGACTCTGAAAATCAGATGTTGTAAGGATTGTAACTTTTTGTAAACGAGGAATAAAACCACTGAACATTGTAATTGAGAACACCATTACAACAATAATAAGTGAAATCAACACATTCTTTGCAATTTTGTTTCCTTTCATTTCTTTCACCCTCCTTTTGTGATTTTCTAGTACTTAATATTACCTCCATATAAAAAAATTTCAAGCGTGTTAACTTCTTAAAAAACTTTACAAAATATACTGCACTTAATAAAATCAAACAAATTGCACTACAACAAATAATTTATTTGAAGGCACAATAAAAAGAGTTGCAGGCATCACTAAGGCAAAAGGAATATCTTTATAAAAAATGGGAATCTTTTTTACCTGTAAAATTTTATTCTAAAGTTTAAAATTTTGCGCCCAATCATAAACAAAAGGAATTTTCCAGAACTTCCCCTGAAGTGCATAGATCAGTCCCATTAAACTCACAATAAGAAGAATAATGCCCACTACAATCCATAAAATTTGGCCAAGAATAGGAATAAAGTTAACAACCCACAAGACTATTTCAATGATAAACAACACAAGGCCCTGTTTGGCATGCTCCATAGCAAATTTACTATCTTTTTTAACAAGCAACGGAACAAGGACAAGTATGCCAAGATAACTTAGCGCTGCAAACACCTTGTTTTCTTCAACATCATTTGCATCAAATTCATTCGGTTTTTTCATCTCTTTCACCCTCCTTTTTCATCTTTTAATGAAATACTTATATATAGTTTAATAGAAAAAAGCTTTTTAAAAAATAAAATTTCCTAACTTATTCAGATACGGTAGTTTACAGATTCTGCCAGAGGGTATTATGTGCAGTTGACAACAATGCGCCCCTTACTATACTATTAAAAGTTAATTGCCGGGAGGAATATATGGATTTAAAAATTAAAATTATAAAAGTTGACAAGCCCGAAGACCTTAACACAATCATTGGCCAAACACATTTTATAAAATCGGTAGAAGATTTATATGAAGCACTTATCACATCCGCGCCAACAATTAAATTTGGCATAGGTTTTGCAGAAGCATCAGGTGATGCGCTGGTCAGGTGGGCAGGAAATGATAAAAACCTCATAGAACTTGCCAAAAAAAACGCATATAAAATAGGCGCCGGTCATGCCTTTATCATTTTTTTAAAAGATGCGTACCCAATTAATGTGTTAAACGCAATAAAAAATATACAGGAAGTCTGTTGTATATACGTTGCAAGTTCCAACCCACTGGAAGTGGTTATAGGAGAGACAGAGCAAGGGAGAGCAATTTTGGGCGTTGTTGACGGCATCAGCCCTAAGGGTATTGAAACAGAGGAAAATATTAAAAAAAGAAAAGAGCTCCTACGAAAATTTGGCTACAAAATGTAAAAATTGAGCATTAATTTAAATCCAAACTATTTTTTTAAACTAATATTATGAGAGGTGATAGATGAGCAAGGCAAGAGATAGAAGAAAAAAAGAGAGAAAAAAGGCAAAAACTAACAAAAAAACTTTAAACAAAAAGAATATTCGTCCCATTATCATTGTTTCCGCAATAATTGTGGCAGCAATAATTATTACAGCTTTGGTTTTAAAAACAAATAGTTTTTCGCAATACACAAAGACTATTTCAAAAGATGAAACACGAGAAGAAATGCTTGGATATATCCCCGGTGTATCAAATCCGCGTGCGCTTTCAAATGCGCTCCGTATCGCAGACAGCTTTGCAGTAGAAGACCTCGAAAAAGACGGAGAAATAGTAGCAAAAGAGGCCATTATAGTTATTGATAACCCTGACAGCGAAAAATCTTCAAAAATTTCGCAAAAAGCATCGATGCTGCTCATTATAGACGATGAACTTAATATACTTGGACTAAAACCGTTCAAGCCAACATATTTCACATTAGGCATAGATTTTGACAAATTTTTTGATGCATTTAAGGGAAAAAGTGCTAATCAATTCATTCTTAAAATCGATGGCATCTATACAGACGATAGCAGCACAGCACTGCTCATAAAAAATAAAGTGAAAGAGGCAATGGGCCTTTTTTATATAGAAAAATATGGAGTAACTGAATACGACAAAGTTTCAAAAGATGAATTCACATTTGCAGAAAAAGGTATAAAAGTTGAGCCGATAGAAGCAAACGATATTAATGGAGAGGCAATTGACCTGGGTAAACTGAAAGATTACAATCTTATCCTTATAGGCGGAAACCCACATTGCGGAGGGTGTGTTACTTCCATTAAAAGAATTGCAAATGAAATAGAAAAATATAACATTTCAAATACAAAATTTCTTGTATTCTCGTTTAGCGACACCATTGATGATGCACACAAAATAGGAGACCAGCTCCCAGAGGGAACTATCATAATACAAGACCCCGATAGAACTCTTGCAAAAAAACTAAAAATAGATGCTTCACCTTACATTGCCCTTGTTGATAAAGATCTTACACTTTTTTACAGGGGGCCATGCGAACCAACAAGAGAAACACTAACAAACATAAAAGAATTTTTAGAAGGAGAATAGGATGAAGAAAATTATTGTAGTCTTAATAAGTATACTTTTTCTAATGCCTGCTTTTACAATGAACGCCTGTGCCGACTCTCTGGTTACCGTAACAGTAAATCCTTCGCTCAAAGATTCCATTGCAGGGTATAGTATAAGTTTCGTCACAACCGCAGACCTTATAGGCGGAAAAGATGACATTATTATTAAATTCCCGGAAGGAACAACACTTCCCTGCAGTTGCCCCCACAACTGGCACCTTGAATATTTCCTTATAAACAACTATAAACCAGCCCGTGCAGGAAAAATGAGTGATATTCCCTATGCAATGTATCTTGAAATCCCCGGCGGAATAACAATTAAAGCAGGGGAAACAGTAAATGTTGAGATTAAAAACCAGGCAAACATATGGAACCCCAAAACACCGGGAATGTATAGTTTAACACTCTGGACAACAAAACAGGGTAAAATGCAATCAAATGAATACGAAATTACATCAACGCAAATACAAAATCTTGAAGCCACAGTAACACCGAATGCAAGCAGTCTCATTGGAACATACAACATCACCTTCACCACAGGAGAAAAAGGAAATTTATATAATGGGCAGAACATATATATTCAATTTCCGGAAGGAATTGTCTTTCCAGGAGTCCTCCATAAAAATAACATCGCAGTAAACGGGATGGAGATTGGAAATGTATCTATCCAAGAAAACGTAATGACTATCACTCTTGCATATTCTATCAACAAAAATAGGGATGCCACTATTAAGATAGATGGAGGTTTTGGCTTAAAAAATCCGCCCGAAAAAGGCATCTACACATTAAGGGTATGGACAGACAGCGAACCGGAATCTGGGGAAACAGAATTTGAAATAAAATCGCAGTATATTGTTTTTACCCGGATTACAACAAACCCTCTCTCTCCGAATGGATACAATAATTATTATAAAACAAAACCTGAAATAACACTCAACGGGGAAACAAACACTTCAGAACCCATTACAACATTCTATAAACTGGGCGAAGGAACTTATTCCGAATATGTAGACCCCTTCCAGATTCCAGAGGGAATTCATACACTGTATTATTACAGTAAAACAGACACATATATCGAGGAAGAAAAATCTGAAGAATTTAAAGTAGATACAACAGCTCCTGTAATTAATATAGAATTCCCCCAAGATGACCCCTGCTACACCGGAGACGAATCAATACTCATATATGGAACATTGAGTGAAGATGCACAACTCTCCATAATGCAGGGATTTGTAAATGTAAAGGATGATTTGACCTTTGCAAAAGAGGTTATGTTAGCTCTTGGAGAAAATAAAATCAACATTGTAGCAACTGACCTTGCGGGGAATAAAACATACCAGACAATTACAATAATTCTCGATACAACGGTGCCAATGTTAAGTATCGCATCGCCAGATGACTGGGACACAATTAAAACAAAAAAAATTACTGTTGCTGGCAACGTTTCCCCGTATAATACCGAAGTCTACATCAACAATAAAAAAGTAAGCGTATCAAATAATGGCGAATTTATTTACTCTTTTGTACCAGAAATCAAAGGCAGCCTTATACCCATAAAAGTAAAAGCCATCTATCCTTTATCAAAAAAGAGTGCAGAAAAAACAATAACGGTGATTTACGACCCTGTTCTTTTTGAGGTTGTTTTTACAGTAGATAGCCATACAGCACTTGTAAATAACAAGCAAAAGAAAATGGACGTTGCTCCATTTATTGATAAAAGTTCAAATAGAACCCTTGTCCCCGTCAGGTTTGTTACTGAATTTTTAGGAGGAGAAGTAAGCTGGGATGGAGAAAAAAGGGAAGTAACAATACAGATAAGCGGCAAAGAGATCAAATTGCAGATAGGAAGCAGTACATCTTATGTAAATGGTACAGCTGTTAAGCTCGACCAGCCTGCTATTATTAAAGAAAACAGAACATTTGTGCCGCTGCGTTTCGTCGCAGAAACATTTGGCTTTATTGTAGATTGGGACTCAAATACAAGATCCGTTAAAATCAATACTCCGTGACATATAGAAAGCATCTTGTTTTTATATTTGTTTTAGTATTCATATTGCTTTTCTCTCTTCCGTTTGTAGCAAACGGAAGAGAGAAGATTTCTATTATATACTTTTCCACTCCTGGGTGCGAAGAGTGCGAAATCACACGATATTACCTTGAAGCACTAAAAGAGATCTACCCGGAAATAGAAGTTAAAGAATTTTCTTTATCCGATGATAAAAACAAGGAACTGCTCGCCCACTTTAATAAAGAGTACAATGTCCCTGAAAATAAAAGAAATATTGCCCCTTCCACTTTTATCGGAGAAAAATTTCTCAGCCGAGAAGAAATCACAAAAAAATTAGAAGGAATAGTTAAGAACTACAACACGGAAGAAACTGAATTTATTGAAAATGTCCTTCAGACAAATAGTGGTGGCAACAATTACCTCATAGAACTCTTCCAAAAATTTGGTGTGCTTGCTATATTGGGAGC
>DAOWNX010000022.1 GCA_030642335.1 Caldisericota bacterium | reverse complement strand
TGGAATGAATTTTATTTTTGCAATTATTATATTTGCTATTGTTTTTGCTTCTTTTGGTAATCCGTTTATTCGCACTACAACAATTTCTTCTGTGATAGCAGAAAGTCCTGCATATATAGCAGGCATGCAACAAGGAGACAAAATTATCGAAATAGATGGTGAGTACATTGACTCCTGGGAAGAAATGACGGATATTATTCATGCGAGTGATGGAAGAGCATTACAGGTTACGGTTGAAAGAAAGGATGAAAAGATTTCATTGACTATAATACCTGAAAAAGATCCTATTTCAGGTGTATGGATCGTTGGAGTTTATTCATCAAGTGAAAGATACTCTCTATTCAGAGCTTTGTGGGAAGGCGTTGTTTGGACTGGGAAACTGCTTTACCAGATGATTATTTCTATTCCCCTACTCTTTACCAGGAAAGGAGTTTCGTCTATTGTTGGCCCTATTGGTATTGCAGCAATGACAGGTCAAGCTGCAAGTGGTGGTTTTGCAAACTTACTCTGGTTTTCTGCGTTTATCAGTATTGCAATAGGTTTTACAAATCTTCTTCCAATACCTGCCCTTGATGGAAGTTGGATTATTCTCATACTGTGGGAAGCAATAACTCACAAACCTGTTCCACCTGAAAAACAGCTTTCTGTTCAAGGTACAGGATTTATAATTATTCTAGGCATCATGTTTTTGGTCAGTATTAAGGATATTATGCGCTTAATAAGCAGATGAGATCAAGATCAATCACTGTTAATGTAGGGAACAGGACAATTGGAGGGGGGAACCCTATCCTTGTCCAGTCTATGACCAAAACCGATACGAGAGATATTGCATTAACAGTGGATCAAATATTGCATCTGGAAGAAGCAGGTTGTGATCTCGTGCGCGTAGCAGTACCAGATATCGAATCTGCTGAGGCGCTTTCAAAAATTAAAGATAAAATACATATTCCACTTATTGCCGATGTTCATTTTGATCCATTGATTGCGATGGAATCAATCAAGCAAGGAGTGGATAAATTACGTTTAAATCCTTCTAACATTCAGGATGAAGAGTGGATTAAAAAAATTGCACTTGCCGCAAGGAATAGGAATATTCCTATTCGTGTTGGCACAAATCTTGGTTCGTTTAAAAAAAAGCCAGATAATCCCGTTGAGGCACTTGTAAAAAATGCATTGGATGAAATAAAGATACTTGAGAGCATTAATTTTAGCAATATTATAGTGTCCATTAAAACATCTGATATAATACTAACGGTTAAGGCAAATGAAAAAATTGCTGAACTTGTTCGATACCCCTTGCATATCGGTATAACAGAAGCTGGGCCAAAAGAAGAATCACTGGTGAAGAGTAGCGTTGGAATTGGATATCTTTTAATGGAGGGTATTGGCGATACTATCAGATACTCTATCACAGCAGATCCAATTGAAGAAATAAAAGCTGGAATAACCTTACTCAGGAGTCTTCACTTAAGAGAAGGAGGATTAGAAATCGTATCTTGTCCAACCTGTGGGCGATGTGAGATCAATCTTTTTGAAATTGTAAAACAAGTAAAAGAGGAATTTAAAGAGGTTGATATCCCTGTAAAGGTAGCTATTATGGGATGTGTGGTGAATGGCCCCGGAGAGGCAGCCGATGCTGATATTGGCCTTGCTGGAGGTAAGAAAAGTGGAGTAATATTTAGAAAAGGCAAAGCAGTAAAAATTGTAAAAGAAGAGCATCTCTATTCTGCTTTTAGAGATGAATTAAAAAAACTCATTGAAAGCAAGAAATAACCTCCTAAAACTTCAGGTAACGACAAATAAATTTTTTAAGGAATATTCTGAACAGGTGATAAAATTTGAAAAAGCTGAATAATATAGTATCATAATAGATAATGAAGGGAAAAGTTAAAAGCACAGTAGAAGATATAGTAGATATAAGAAATAAGAAAGATGCTCAGATGATTTTTGGAGTATTAGATGAAAATGTTAAAGCAATTGAAAATGAGCTTGGCATTGATATTGTTTTGCGAGACGAAGTGATACATCTTATAGGGGAAGAAAGAAATGTTCGTATTGCTAAAAAAGTTCTTCAGCAAATCGAGAATATGGTAAAAAAACATTACAATTTCTCAGTGGATGAAATTATCTATGCAATAAAACATTCCCAGGGTAAAAGCTTTCTTCAAAATCTTCCGGAAACTGTTATTATTACAGATATTAAGGGAAGAAATGTTATTCCTAAAACTTTTGGCCAGAGGAATTTTGTAAAGGCGGTGGAAAAAAGCGACATTACATTTGTTATTGGCCCGGCTGGGACGGGAAAGACGTATCTTTCTGTGGCTATTGCTGCAAAATATCTTTTGACTGGCAGAGTAATGCGTATTGTCTTGACTCGTCCCGTAATAGAAGCAGGTGAAAAATTAGGTTTTCTTCCCGGAGATATACAACAAAAAGTAGATCCTTACTTTAGACCAATATATGATGCCTTGTACGATTTATTGGGTCAAGAAAAAGTATATAGGTTTATTGAAAATAAAACCATAGAGATTGCACCACTTGCTTATATGCGGGGAAGAACATTAAATAATGCTTTTGTTATTTTAGATGAAGCTCAGAATACGACACCATTGCAAATGAAAATGTTTCTTACAAGACTTGGGGCTGGATCTAAGATGGTCATAACAGGGGATATAACTCAAAGCGATCTTGATTCTGTACATAGCGAATCTGGTTTGCACAAAATAAAAAGGATATTGAAAGAGATTGAGGGTGTTAGTTTCAACTATTTTACAAGCGAAGATGTTGTACGGCACAAACTTGTGCAGAGAATTATCAATGCATACGAAAGGACAGAACATGGCAAGGAATAGCCGTTTTTCTTATAATATTTTTACTGAGAAAAACTTTATTCATAGTTTTATTTTGTATTTTAAGAGTAATATAGTCCCTATCATTTTGGTAATTTCTCTTGCCATTGTCATTATTGTACCAATGTTCTATTCCTATTTTCCAGCAAAGCTTAACCTCAAAGAAGGCGATGTAAGTCCTCATGAAATTATAGCTAATAGAGACGTATCGTACATTGATGTTACTAAAACTGAAGAACAACAAGAAAGGATGGTAGAATCTGTTTCCCCGGTGTATCTTCTTGATAGAAGTAAAGAAGATGAGGTTTTTGCTAATATAAATGTTTTTTTTGATTCTTTAACATTAATTTTGTCGAGCAAAGATGATGAGGTATTGAAAAGAGAAAAATTACTTGATCTTTTAACAAATAATACTCAGATTGCTGATTTTTTCTTGCATGAACCAATTGGAAGAATAGAGCAGTTACATCAAACTTTGGAAGGCATCGTGTATAAGTTGATGTTGGCTGGAGTAAGGAGCGATAAAATTTCTCAAGCTACCAAAATGGGATTAGAAGCAATTGCCGAGTTAGACCTAGAGGAAGAAGAGAAAGAGCTCTTGATCTATGCATTAAATCATACTATTCAGCCTAATTTGATATACGATAAAGAAGCTACCGAAAGAGAGATTGAAAAAGTAAGAAATGCAGTGTCTCCTGTCGTTATTATAATTTCAAAGGGAGATGTAGTGGCGAGAGAAGGAGAGGAAATTACGGCTGATGAAGTAAAAGTATTAAAGGCTCTTGGGGTGATTCGTACAAGGGACGATTGGAAAGTAGTGCTTAGTATTTTTGCTTTTACTTGCATTTTTTTACTTCTTTCCTTTATTGCAATTAACAGATCCGTTGTCGTTAATCCTGGTAATATTGTGAAAAAAACTGCGGAATTTGCAATTATTGTTAGTATTGTTTATATCGTATCGATATTCTTAGACAATATTTCTCCGTACCTTGTTCCTATTCCGTTGCTTGCTATGCTTGTTTTTGCTTTTTTTGATTTCCCTACCGCCTTAACTGTTACTCTTGCTTTTTCTTTTTTACTTTCATTTCCTTTAGATTTAAGATCTCCCATCATGTTTGCTGTTATAGTTTCGTCCATAATTTCTGTGTTTTTGCTTCGTAAAATGGCAAAGACAATTACATTTCTTTATGCGGGTGTTGTTGGAGGTTTGTCTATGTCTTTCATTGCTTTATTTATAGGCTTGTCCTCCAAGCTTGTTTTTAAACAAGTTGGATTAAATGTATCTTTTGGTTTTATAAACTTTTTGGGCGGTTCTATTGTTGCATTGGGAATGGTTTTTGTTATGGACCATATGTTTAATGAGGCAACTACACTAAGATTATTAGAATTAGGAGATACAGGAGCTCCTTTACTAAGAGAGTTGCTTATTAAAGCTCCAGGCACGTATCAGCACAGCATGATTGTTTCTAATCTTGCTTCTTCTGCTGCTGAAAAAATTGGGGCAAATGCGTTACTTACAAGAGTTGGCGCATACTATCATGATATCGGAAAGATGTTTCACCCTTATTTTTTTACAGAAAACCAGCAAGCGATCCCAAACATACATGATGAACTTACTCCAAATCTTAGTAAGACTGTTATTATTAATCATGTTAAGGACGGTATTCATTTAGCGAAAAAATCCCGTTTACCTCAGGAAATAATCGATTTTATTGCGACACACCATGGAACAACTGTCGTGTCCTATTTTTATCATAAATCCAAAGAGAGTAATGGCGCAGTACGAAAGAGTGATTTTCGTTATTCAGGGCCTCTTCCTCAGAATAAAGAAACAGCTATTGTTATGCTTGCAGATGCTGTGGAAGCAGTTGCACATACAGTTTCGAATCCTGATTTTAATAAAATCGAAGAGATGGTAAATTCTATCATAAAAAGTAGAATTGGTGACGGTCAATTAAATGAATCGGACATTACATTTAAAGATTTGGCAGAAATAAAAGATTCGTTTGTACGAACGCTGCTTTCTTTATTTCATACAAGAGAGAATTATCCAGAGAGCGATGAAAGTGGAAATAATTAATCACACTCGAAAGTATATTATTAATACAAAGCAGTTGAAGAAATTAATCAAGCGTATTGGTGAGCTTGCAAATTGTAGAGACGGTATTGTTAGCATATCGTTTGTGGGGAAAAAGAGAATAAAAAATATAAACAAACGTTTTCGAAAAAGCAATAAAGTGACAAATGTTATTTCTTTTCCGTTTCTGGATGTTGTAGCAGGCGAGAAGATTATCGGTGATATTGTAATTTGCCCAATTGTTGCATCAGACGAAGCAAACAAATATGGTAATAATTTTGTTGATTATATTACATTTCTTTTGATCCATGGTTTTTTACATTTGTTGGGATATGATCATATTAAAAAAGAAGACCAATTACTTATGGAAACGAAAGAAGAAGAAATATTTAAGAATACCCCACAACAGAATTTTATAAAGGAGGCTGGGCATTAATGGAATTATCGAGTTGGATTTATTATCTTTTAGCCTTAATTTTACTATTGATCTTTTCTGCATTTTTTTCTGGAATGGAGGCTGCGCTTTTTTCCGCATCGAGAATTAAGCTCGAATCTATGGCTTTACGTGGCTCTACTGTGGCTAAAAAGATTTTGGAATTGAAAAAAAAACCAGAAAAGTTTATAGGGTCTATTGTACTTGGAAATAACTTTATAAACATCCTTGCTTCAGTTTTGGCTGCTTACCTGAGTGTTTCTTTTGCTGCAGCAAGGCAACTTTCTCAATCTTCAGCAATTGCCATTACTACTATAGGTATGACAATTGTCATTGTACTGTTTGGCGAAATGATTCCAAAGAGTATTTCCTCTTACCATCCTGAAAAAGTATCTATAGCATTTTATTCTCCTTTTTTGTTTTTTTGGTATCTTTTTTTTCCTTTTGCCTGGTTTTTATCTACAGTTTCAAAAGGGTTTCTTATGCTCTTTGGCATAAAACATGAGAAGCAAAGGATATTTGTTAATCATGATGAGGTTCTTGATATGTTGCATCTTAGCAAGGAAGAAGGAATAATTAAAAAAAACGAAGAGGAAATGATCTTTAGTATTTTTGAGTTTGGCGATACGCATGTAAGAGAAGTGATGACGCCAAGAGTTGATATTGTAGCTCTTCCTGTAGATGCTAATCGGGAGCATATTTTGGATGTGGTTGTGCAAAGTAATCATTCGAGGATTCCTGTATATGCAGAAAAAATAGATGAAATTATAGGCATTTTATATGTAAAGGATCTTTTTAAACTGTTTTCAAGTGGAAAGTCTGAAATTGACCTTAAAAATATAGTGAGGGAAGCATATTTTGTGCCAGAGACAAAGTGTGTGGACGAGCTTTTTAGGGAGATGCAAAATAAAAAAATACAGATGGCTCTTGTATTTGATGAATATGGTGGCATTTCCGGGCTTGTTACAATGGAGGATTTGTTGGAGGAAATTGTAGGGGAGATTCAGGACGAACACGAAGAAGGAGAAGAAATCTTTCAAAAAATTGGAGAAAATGCATACCTTGCATCAGGTGCAATGGGGATTGATGAATTTAATGAGGTTTTTGGAAAAAATTTACCCAGTCAGGAGGCAGATACAATTGGAGGCATTATATTAGAAAAATTGGGAAGGTTGCCTCATTCTGGTGAAGAAGTGAATTTTGACGGTTTTAAATTTATTGTGAATAAAATCAGGGGGAGAAGAATTCTTAAAGTAAAGGTGATTCTAAAACCAGGAGGCAAAGAGATTTAATGAACAAGGACGAATTACTGAAAATGGCTGTTAAAGCACAAAATAATGCTTATGCTCCTTATTCTCATTTTAAAGTTGGGGCGGCAATACTTACAAGAAATGGGAAAATATACAGTGGGTGCAATATAGAGAATTCGAGCTATGGCGCAAGTATTTGCGCAGAAAGGGTTGCATTATTTAAAGCGGTGAGTGAAGGTGAAAAGGATTTTTTAGCTATTGCTATTGCAACAGATACTAAAGAACCAGTGATGCCATGTGGCATATGTCGGCAGGTATTATCGGAATTTGCTCCCAACCTTAAAATTTATGCAATAAATATTAGCGGTAAGGTGAAGGAAGCATTGCTTGATCAAATGCTACCAGATGCATTTACGAAAGAAGATTTGGAGGATATAAAATGAGAGATATTATTCTTGCAGGAAATTGGAAGATGCATAAAACTATTAAGGAAAGCAAAGAGCTTGCTGTATGTCTCACGGAAAAATTTACTGGATTACCTCTTAATGTAATTATTTTTCCTACCTTTACATCTCTTTATTCTGTAAGCGAACTATTAAAGAGCACCAATATAAGTGTTGGTGGGCAGAATGTTTATTTTGAAAAGGAAGGAGCTTTTACTGGCGAAATTTCTCCAATGATGCTCAGGGAAGCAGGGGCTAAGTATGTGATTGCAGGGCATTCTGAGCGCAGGAACATTTTTAATGAACCAGATGAGCTCATAAAAAAGAAAATTCGTTCGGTGGTTGAAAATGAGATGGATGTGATACTTTGTGTGGGAGAAAAGCTTGAAGAGAGGGATGCCGGCAGAACAGAGAAAGTTATCAGCAAAGAAATTAGAATAGCTCTTGATGGCATTTCAAGGGGGACTCTTGAGCATATTATTATTGCATATGAACCTGTATGGGCAATTGGCACAGGGGTTGCTGCAAGCCCGAATGGAGTAGCTGAGATACATAGGTTTATAAGGTCTATTCTGGATGACATGTTCGGTAAAGGTATAGGAGCAAATAGGACAATTCTTTATGGTGGAAGCATAAAACCTAAAAACTTTAGAGAATTTGCTATGTTAGACGAAATTGATGGAGGACTTGTCGGTGGTGCTAGCCTGAAATGTGAAGATTTTTACGATATTGGAAAGATATTAGTAGAGTGCAAAAAGTTATAAATCTCTAATTATTTAAAAAGAGGAGGTGTTTATGATGGATGAGTTTTGGGAAAAAATAAAAAAAGGCGCGCAGGAAGCCAGTGAAAAGGCTGCCCAATTTGGAAAGACTGCGAAAATTAAAGCTGAAATTGCTTCACTAAGTTCTTCGAGAAGAGGCAAATTTGTAGAGTTGGGAGAAAAGATTTATTCCTTGTACAGGAAAGAAAATTTATCAGAAAAGACCAAAACTAAAGTTCGAGACATTCTAGAAATATTAGACGGTATTGAAAAAGAAGTGGAGGAAAAAACTAAACAAGTTGAATCATTGATGAAAAAAAAGAATATGGGAAAAAAGAAAACGACATTAGAAAAACCCAAAGATGTTGGTAAAGCAACTAAAAAAAAGAAAGAGACAAAAAAACGGGGAAAGAAAAAGTAGAAGAGGAGATCTTCTGCCCTCTAAGAAAAAAGAAGTGATGAAACAGAAAATAGAGGGAAATACTCCCTCTATTTTTATTAAATATGATTAAATATGTTATTGAGGAACTCAAGAAGAATAAGAACTATGACAATCAATTTGTAAGGATATTTGAAGTTCCAGGCAAGTCTTTTGATTTGCTTCCTGTTCCAGGTTTTTTGCATAGCACTCTTCAGCAATATCTCTCACAGCAGGATATATTATCACTTTTTCCTCATCAGATTGAGACAATAAATTCTATTCACGATGGAGAAAACGTTATCATCACGACTGGTACAGCAACTGGTAAAACACTGTCCTTTAACCTACCAGTGTTAGACTATCTTCTGAAAAATAAAAATAGTACTGCTCTTTATATTTATCCTACGAAAGCATTAGCGCATGATCAGCTTGGAAAGATTAATGACATACTTGCCAATGAGAATATTATATTTGGGGCTTATGATGGAGATACGCCTTTTTCTGAAAGAAATTTTTTAAAAAAAAGAGCTCGCATTCTCCTTATAAATCCTGACCTACTTCATATTGGAATTTTGCCATATCATACAAACTGGGAAAAATTTTTTTCTCGACTAAAATTTGT
>DAOWNX010000154.1 GCA_030642335.1 Caldisericota bacterium | reverse complement strand
AAGCACCTTGTAAACTGGATAGAACTTGCTCAGAAAAAAGTGAAATTTCAGGGTCTTCCCTCGCGAATTTGCTGGCTCGGATATGGAGAAAGAGCAAAGTTTGGTCTTATCATAAACGACCTCGTAAGACAGGGAAAAATCAAAGCACCAATTGTAATAGGAAGAGACCATCACGATACAGGTTCTGTCGCATCTCCCAATAGAGAGACAGAAAAAATGAAAGATGGTTCAGAAGCAATTGGTGATTGGCCTGTATTAAATGCCATGTTAAATGTTGCTAATGGTGCAACCTGGGTGTCATTTCATCACGGCGGAGGAGTAGGCATCGGTTATTCATTGCATGCTGGGATGGTCATTGTAGCTGACGGAACAGAGAACGCAGCAAAGAGACTTGAAAGAGTTCTCACGGCAGATCCCGGATTAGGCATAGTACGTCATGCTGATGCGGGATACGATATTGCAAAAAACTTTGCCAAGAAAAACGATATAAAAATGCCCATGCTAAAATAAATAAAACTAAAATTAAAAAATAGTAAAAATTATACACATAATAAGAGGGCAAATATTTGCCCTCTTATTATGTTAGTTTACAAATAGAGACACTAAACATTCAACCTTTTTGTTATATAAATAGGTTTTTACTTGACGAATCACTCTTATAGATTATAATCTGACAAGAAGGAGAGTTAAAAAGATGAACATAAAAAAAACAATTGTTATTGTCATAGACAGTGTAGGGGCGGGTGAAGCAGAAGATGCTTCTCAGTATGGTGACTGGGGAGCTAATACACTTCTTCACACTTTGCAATACAACCCTGGATTAAAACTTCCCAACATGGAAAAACTTGGACTGAGAGGACTTCTTTTGGGAGAAAAAGGATATTATATTGCATCATACGGCAAAATGAAGGAACAATCAAAAGGAAAAGATTCGATAAGTGGCCACTGGGAAATGATGGGAGTTACATTAAAAGAGCCTTTTCCAACATACCCAAACGGTTTCCCGAATGAACTAATAGAAAAATTCAAAAAACTTGCAGAGATTAAGGAAATTCTAGGCAACAAACCTGCATCAGGTACAGAGATTATAAAAGAATTCTACAAAAAACACGTCAGAACAAAGTACCCAATTGTCTACACATCAGCTGATTCTGTCTTCCAAATCGCTGCACACAAAGATGTGATTCCACTCGAGGAACTGTATAAAATGTGCAAAATTGCAAGAAAACAAGTACTTATCAACAATGATGCTGTAGCACGCGTTATTGCAAGACCATTTATAGGGAGCTTAGAAAAAGGATTTATAAGAACATCGGAAAGAAAAGACTATTCATTAAAACCAACAGGCACAACCGCAATGGATTTATTAAAAGAAAGCGGCAAAGAAGTAGTAGGAATAGGCAAAATACATGATTTATTCGCAGGAGTAGGCCTTACCAAAAGTATCCATACAGACAATAATGCAGATGGAATTGCAAAGACAATTGAATTTATAAAAAAGGATTTTAGTGGACTTCTCTACATAAATCTTGTAGAATTTGATTCGCATTGGGGCCATAGAAGAAACTATGTCGCGTATGGAAAAGGCCTAAAAGATTTTGATAATGCCTTACCTGATATTTTTAACAGCATGAAAGAAACAGATGTTTTATTCATTACAGCAGATCATGGATGTGATCCAACGTTTAAAGGACACACAGATCACACAAGAGAATTCGTTCCCATTATAGCGTACGGAAAGAAAATTAAAAAAAACTACGACCTTGGATTAAGAAGCTCATTTTCCGATTTAGCAGACACAATCACAGAAATCTTTAAATTAAGACATCTAAGCGGAAAAAGTTTTGCAAAAGAGATCATCATAGAATGAACCACTCCTTAATAGAAGGACCACTAACCCTGGAAATTAAAAGAGGATTTAACAATGATGCGGTAATGGGAGGACTGGATAGTTTTATACTCAATAAAATAAACACACTATCCATCTCTGCTACGAAAAAAGAAAAAATAAAAACCCTCTTTGCTCATTATAAAAATGCATCGAAAGTAGAGAGAAAAAATATTATAAACGGAGCCCTTTCTCTATTAAAAGAAACAAAATCAAAACCTAAACAGGAGCAATTTATATCAATATCCGAATTACACACTCCCGTGCAATATATGAAAGGTATAGGTCCACATCTTGCTTCAGTTCTAAAAAAACTTGGGATCCGAGAAATAATAGATTTATTATACTATTTTCCTAAAGGATATCTTGATTTGCGGCATATCAACAAAATTGCTTATCTCAAATCAGGAGAAATTGCATTAATAAAAGGTAAAATAATAAAAACGTCCGAAAGAATGAGTAGAATAAAAATTTTTTCTGCTGTTATCTCCGATGGCACGGGTTATATCACTGCAGTTTGGTTCAATCAATCTTATCTGAAAAATATGCTGAAAGAAGGAACAGTTGTCATGCTATCAGGTAAAGCACAATTTATGTATGGGAAGTGGGAAATGCCTTCACCTAACTATGAAATTGCCCAAGCAGACAAGGAAGCAGTACATTCAATGCGTATAATCCCTATGTATTCCTTAACCGAAGGAATTTATCAAAAAACATTAAGAAATAAGATAAAAAAGACAGTAGATACATACGCACCACTGATTTATGATTACTTAGACCAACAAATCATTAATAAATTAAACCTTACTTCGCTGGACAAAGCTCTGTACAATATACATTTCCCTAAAAATTT
>DAOWNX010000082.1 GCA_030642335.1 Caldisericota bacterium | reverse complement strand
AGTGCTGGTCTGTAAGGCCTGTGAGAACTCATTGCTTCCACTACGTCAGCTACTGCAAGTATTCTTGCTTCAAGCAGGATTTTATTTCCTTTAAGCCCGCTGGGATAGCCTGAGCCATCCATTCTTTCGTGGTGTTGAAGCACAATTTTTGCAACGGGAATAGGAAATGTAATATCTTTAAGTATTTCGTAGCCAACTTGAGAGTGCATTTTAATAATTTCAAATTCTGTTTTTGTTACTTTAGATGGTTTGGTTAGTATCTCTGCAGGGATAATTACTTTCCCGGTATCATGAATTAGTGCAACAACTTTTATTGAATCAGATTCCTCTTTTGTGAATCCCATCTCTTTTGCAATTGCCTCAGCAAGCTGAGCTACTCTTTTTTCATGGATTGCAGTGTAGGGATCTCTTGACTCAATAATTTTTATACTAGCATTAACCATATCCATCAAAGTTTTTTGTAACTTCCTATAACTCCATGTTAACTTTTCCTCTGCTTTTCTTCTCTGTTTAATTTCCTTTTCAGCTTCTTTAAACAGACGAGCTTTTTCTATTGCAACAGCTGCTGCATTGGTTAAAGGCTCAAGCTTTTTTACATCTTCGGTAGAAAAATTTCCTGGTTTTGTGCTAACGAACTGGATAAGGCCGCGGACAGTATCTTTAAGAATAATAGGCACGCCAAGATATGAGCGGGCGTTCTTGTTTTTATCTGATTTTGTCCAGTACAAGGATTTCGTAGTATCATAAATAATAAGCGGTTTCTTTGTTTTTAGAATGTGAATGTTTGTTTTAAATTTATTAACAGGGTATACATTGTCTGTTGTTTTTATTTTCAGTAACGGTCTTGTTGTTTTAATCCATCTTACCATACAAAGGTTGTTACCTTCTAACATTGCAATATTTGCTGT
This sequence comes from Caldisericota bacterium, assembly GCA_030642335.1. Classification (GTDB taxonomy): domain Bacteria; phylum Caldisericota; class Caldisericia; order Caldisericales; family Caldisericaceae; genus UBA646. The sequence continues at coordinate 4,076 of DAOWNX010000082.1, read as the reverse complement.
TGTGGACGGAACAAACATTTTCATCAGAGATAGTATTTCATCTAAAACTTCTTCTAAGGAAGTTTTAGAAGCAAGAGAGAGTTGTATCTTTGCAAGTGTCTCCGCCTGTTTACGTTCTGTTTGTTCCTTTTTAAGAAGGACTTTTTGTTCTTCTTCCATTTTCTTTTGTTTAATTGCTGTAGCAATCTGTTCAGAGACAAAACTAAGAATATTTTTGTCCTTCTCTGTATATATGACATCTTTTGTGTAACTGGAGGTTGCCACTACTCCTATTATTTCGTTTGCATTTTTTAGCGGAACACCGAGCCAGGAAACTGGCATTATGCCACGTATTTTTATTGTGTTGCTATTTTCCAGTTTCTTGATGAGTTTCGGATTGACTATGAATGGTTTTCCCATGTTAAAGACATATTCTGTAATACCATTTTTGGGTTTTATAGGAGCAGGTTTTTCCTCCTTTTCATCTGCCCAGTATGCAAAATCAAACATTTTAGAATCCTTGTCATATAATGCAATGTAAAAATTTTCTGCAGGCATAAGGTTAGCAAATTCTTTATGTATTTTCTTGCACAGCTCTTTTAAATTTTTAGCCGAATATCCTAATTCAGAAATTTTATATATTACCGATTGAACTTTTTCTCTATTTTTAAGGTCGGTTATGTCTGTGTAGATGACTACAACTTCTTTGTTTTTGAGTCTTTTCCCTATTACTGCAGCACTCAGACGACATACTATATCTTTGCCATCTTTATACTTGCAGGGGAATTCTGTTTTGTATGTTTGATTTTTTTCGAGCGTGGAATACAAATTATTTTCAATTTTTTTGTAATCTTTGTCTGAGCGGTATAAAATTCTTGTTGTTTTTCCAATTAGTTCTTCCGGTTTCCAGCCGAATACTTCGGTAACACCTTTATTAGCATAGGTAATACGACGGTTTTGTAGATTAAATACTGCATGAGGGATTGCCTCAAGTGTTGAAGATTTTAGATCTTCCACTTCATTCAAAAGTTTTTTTATTTTTTCTTTTTTCATAAAATTATGATTTATTTTAATTTACTATTTAAAATATTTTCCCTTTTTAGGAATTATAACTACTTTCAAAAATAAAAAAAATAAATAAAAAAAGCAAAAAATAAAAGTATTTAATTTGTTAATGCATTTATAATTTTCTATTTACTTCAGGAATTAGCGAGAATCTTTTAGTCAATTCTTTGAGAGTTAATTATACGATGCAAATTAGAGATATTATTTATAAAGAAGAGGCGCTGTTTTTCAACATCTCTTTTTTGCTTTATTCAATAAATATGTGATATACGAGTTTAAGTTTTTTTGTTTAGTTCTTTATACCTTTTGATAAACTTTTCCGTGGTTTTTTCCATTTCAATAACGCTATCCATTGCATCACGAAGAAATAGTAATCCGCTATCAGTTATTATGTATATTTTTCTGGCAGGGCCACTTTCTTGCGTATCCCAATCTGTTTTTACAAATCCTTTTACCTCAAGCTGGGATAATATTCTATAAAGGTTACCCATCTGTCCGGTTCCTGATATTATAATGCCAAAATCTTTCAATTTTGTTGATAATTCATAACCGTAAGATGGTTTTTCTGCTATTAGCAGTAGCAGATAGAGTTCAAGCCAGTGCCTTCTTAACCCGCAAAATCTCTTTTTAAATCCAGGCAATTTAGATGTCTCCTTTATCTTGTCTTCTAACGGTGTGAGCTTCCGGGAGTATCCAGCATTGTAGCGGTCCCCTCAACAACTCTCTTTATATTTTCTTCTGCGGAGCCTTTTTCTGCAAGATAAACCTTAATGTTAGCTTGTTTTAAAGCAGTAAATGCATTTGGGCCGACGTTATTTGATATTAATGTATCTACTTTTTCATTTGCAAGGGTTTCTACCATTTTTGGACCTGCTCCATGAGCTTGTAATACTACGTTTTCGAAAAATTTTGTTTCTTTACTCTCTGTATCATATATAGCAAAAAAGGCAGCTCTTGCAAAACGGGTATCTACTTCAGAGCTCAATGCCTTTTCTTTAATCGGGATGGCTATTTTCATATTTTTCTCTCTTTTAATGTTTATGAAACTTCTCATTTGGCTCGTAATTAATGCTTTGTAAAGAGCCACTGATGAATGCGTCTATGATCTCTTTCAGGGTTCCCTGTGCGCCGGTGATGATTTTTATGCTAAAGTTTTTAAAAAATATTTTTGCTCTTCCTCCCATTCCTCGTGCAATCAAAACTTCCCCGCCTTTTCTGTGTATGTATTCTGGTATTTCTCCCGGGTCGTGTTCTTCAAGTGGGTTTTTCTCAATTTCCACTTTTTTAATTTCATTTTCTTCAATTTCAACAAGTGCAAAATACGGAGTGCGCCCAAAATGCTCCGAGATAATGGAATCAAGTCCATTATTGCTTAATACGGGAACTGCAATTTTCATAATTTATACCTCCTAAAGTATTTTTTTAAGTTTTAAGAAAATATCTTTTATAGTTTTTCCTGCTTCCAAAGATTCGTTTTTTACCACTGACTCGGTTCTTTTGGCTGAATTTTTTACTTCCCGTCAACAATATCTCTCACTGGTGCCATAATTTCTTGCAGATACTATCTTCAAAGCTTTTAGATTCTCCGGCAAATCTTTTTCTACAACGGCAAAATACAATTTTTGTCTCCTTTGTCATATATATGTATTTTACATATATTATATAATTTTTTTGATAACTGTCAAGTAAAAGTAATAATTATTGATAAATTAAAGAGAAAATGTAATTTCACATGAAATTTATTTAGGAGAGTATCTGATATATTATGCGAGCGTAACAATAAACTGACTGTTTAACTTAACAAAGAGAATTTATTTTGATTTGATGGAGGTTTGCGATTTGTTTGTTGAGCAACGATGATAAATTTGGAAAACTCGAAAAATGTTTTATTATTTAAATAAAGGGGGAGGTGTAATATGAAAAAAATCATTGTTTTAGTTTTAACCATCGTGCTGCTTGCAGGACTGTTTGTTGGATGTGGTGGTGGAGGTGAAACACAGCCAAAAACTTCTACTATAACTGTTTCTGTTTTTGATGAAGGCGGCAATGCACTTTCAGGGGTTAATTTAACGATGGGTGACTACTCAGGAGAAACAGGAAATAACGGGAAGTATATCTTTAATGATGTAGAATCTGCAAGTTATACGATTCGGGCATCAAAAGATGAACATGAAGATGAAAGCGAAGACATTGTCGTGAGTGCGGGAGAGAATAAAACTGTTTCATTAACTCTCAAGGAGGTGGAAGAAGAAGCAGAAGAATTAAAAAATTATTCGACAGAAAAAAGTTACAGAGTAACAATGGAAGGGCAATCGAGTTCAGGGGAAACTAATAGAATAATTATTGAACATGATAACTACGGAAATTTGCAGCATCTCACCATATACGATAAAGACGAGAAAGAATTCGAAATGTATATTGTGGATGACAAAGCTAAGATGTTAATGGATGATAAGTGGATGGATGTTCCTTTAGAGCAGGTACAAGCTATGTCTACTGGCTACCTGAATCTTCTTGAGGGTATGGCAAGTGGCGCGGCAGAATCTTATAATATTGCTATTACTAATCCAGCTTTTTCATATGGGGTAGAAAAGATTGGCAGAGAAACTGTGAACGGATACCCTGCAATAAAATACCATATGTTCTCAAAAATTACATCAGAAGAAGAAACAGGGACATCAGATATATGGATTATTAATAGCGGTCCGTATAAGGGATATGCAACTCGCATGGTTATTACTATAAAATCCTCTGGTGAAGAAGAAACTATGACCATTAATATAACGGATTTCGGGAAGGACATGGGGATTCAAATGCCGTAGCAGACAGTTATATTTTTTATCTGTAAAAAAACTTCACGCTGGTGGTAAACACCAGCGTGAAGTTTTTAGTAAAAGTTCTTAATAAATATTAAACTATTCGAGTTTTGTTCCACAATTTCCGCAGAAATTAGTTCCCAGGGGATTTTCTGCCCCACATTTTGGGCATTTTATCATTCCAAGTGGTGTCCCGCAATTTATGCAAAATTTCCT
>DAOWNX010000144.1 GCA_030642335.1 Caldisericota bacterium | reverse complement strand
TTGATTTGTACTATGAAGAATATATTTAATTTGTATGGCCTTCTTTGCAGAAATTTTACTATTTTTCAACAAATCTTTCATCTGCGTAAGTTTGCTTGCGAAGTCCCTTGATATACTTGACAGGGCCAAAATAGCATCAATCGCACCCCTGTTTAGATCAAAAGACATTTCCTCCCCACTTTTTTTTCCTGCTTCTGCTTCCGTTTTCACGCTCTCCACGTTCGTAGATTTCATTGTGTCCTTTTTTGTTGCTGTTGTTTTTTTCATACTTTCCACTTCCATTGCTGTCTTTCCTTTTTTGCCTATGAGCGTTTCCTTTTTTCTTTAGTCCTGCCATTTTTCTTACTCCAAAACTAAGCGAAGCATTTCTTCTATTTTTTTTATAACTTCTGCACTATTCGACTTCTGCGCAAGAAAATATGTTTCCTCAAGCAACACTTTTAAATGCGCTTGCTTCCTTTCTAATAGTTCAATCTTTTTGAATTTTTCATCATTCATTTCCTTTAAATTCTTAATTTGTTGCCCTACCAACACGTTTTTAAATTCTTTACTCATTAGATGATTGTATTCCAGTACCATCGAAACCACCACATTTTAATATGAAAATTAACAGTCTCTCCCCTTGGGCCTTCGGAGATCGTGTGTATATATATTGCATTGGCATTGACATAAAAAATGACCATTTTTCATCAAGGTAGTCATTACTGGCACTCGGGATAGTTTTTTTCACAATACTATAAAAATCATCTTTGTCGAGTACATGCAGCCCTGAAAGAAGTGCTAAGATTACGTTAAAATCACACTCACGAAATTGATCCGCAAATATTGTACACATCTTTGACATTTTATCACATTTTTTTTGCAAAGCATCTTTTCCAAAATACTTGTTGTTTTTAAGTAAAGCGACCTTAACCTCGCTTAGTGATGGCATCCAATCTTTAAGCAAGTCTGTTTCTTTTTTGTACCTCTGTGCTACCTTCATGATATTTTCCTTTACAATAATAGTCTAACAATGCGCACACTGTCCCCCTCGCATGTTATTTTATTCCTAGTCCATAATACTACAGTCTCTATTGCTGCATTATAATATTGAGCAATCTCTTTTTTTGAAGAGAAATATTTTCCTTTGATAATATATTTTTTTGTTAGTTTTGATTTCATATTTTGTTGTGTCATTTTTCACATACCCTTTCTTAGCTTTAGATATTTACGTTCTCGTTTACGAGATGCGGTTCCACGATTTATAAACTTATTCATGGCCATCATTTCTCCAAATGTCCTTCAACACCACGTTCGATACGGTCAATTTGTCTTTTTATTGACCATAACAAGGCTTCATCTAATTTAGTAATTTGCATGGCATTTTCACGGCACGGAAATCTCTTATTAAATTCTTCAACAATTATTTTTGCTGTCTCAGTAATTGTGTCAACCTGACAACCATTGACACCACATTCTTTTATTGGCCCATTTTGAAGTTTAAATGTAATTTCATTCGTGTCATGATTTATTCTTATGTAGTATCTATTAAGGGCGGCTTCTATGTGCATATCTTTAGGCCAGTGATGTACTACAAATTCCCCGATGCGTTCAACATTTTTTAATGTTTCTAGTGCCATGCTTTTTATCCTTTGTTGAGTTTATAATTCCTTTAAGCTTGTTTCTGACGATATTGATGGTAGTTTTATTTGGTTTAAAATATTAAAACGCACTTTTGCAGGAACGCAAAGTATTGGTTCCTTTCTATCAACACAAAAACAGCACTTATCACACTCTACTTTATTGCACCTACCTCTTTGATCTTTTATGCTTATTAGATTCTCTAATTCTTTTTTAGTGCTGACTTTAAATCTTTGCTCTGTAATAATTTCAAATGATTCAAAATTATTTATATTTTCTTTTTTTTCAATTCTTGCTTCCATTACTTTAATATCCATAATCTGTTTCAGTTTTCAAATTCCCACCCCTGCTCTTTAATTATATCATCTACTAAAACCTTCTGCTTAATCTCACCACTCCACGACACAACTTCTTGCTTAGAACACCATTTATCCAAAATTTCCTGCAAGCCATTAACATCAATCTTATCAACAGCGTCCTCATGATGAATATCTATCACAGCATTTTCAACGATATTGTATGCATCCAAAGAAAACCCTTCTATTTTATTTGAAACGAAAACATATTCAGGCAAATCTTCTTTATCGGCTAGACAATCCTCTAATGAGGAATATAACTCGTCTTCGTCATGATACCAATGCTCATTATCATTATGATAGACCAAGTTAGGATTATATTTTACAGTTTCCGCTTTTTTTATTTTCTTTGCTTTTGTTTCCGCCCAAGACTTGTGCATACATTCTTCGCACTGAGTATTTCCGTTTTTATGCCCTTTAGGTTTTCCACAGTCAGGGCATATACAACACTTTTCAGCGTCCTCGAACGCTGTCTCCGTTGCAAACATTCTTTCGCAATTTCTGCATTGATAAATTTTTTGATCTCTTTCAAATTTAGCGTTCATTCTCTGCCTCCCATGGAAATGTTAATACTTCGCTGCCATCAGTTATGAACAAGACTTTCAGCATTAATAAAAAGCCTTTAACAAAATACAATGGAAAAGCGATCAAGCAAAAAGGGAACCTTATCAAGTTATGTCTCAACCAGTATAATCTTTCTGTTATTTTCATTCTACTGTCCCGGAAAAATTGTTTCATAATATTTTCTTCTTGCAATACTTTCTTTTTTTGAAAATCTTTTTGTCAACATTGTATGTGTTTCTTTTTTTGTTCTAATTCCGCAATCTGCTGCACAAGAAGTGCAGCAACTTTTTTGTGGATTTCCTGCGTTGATCGAAAAAGTATTGCCACACTTAGGATTTGCGCATGTTTTTAAAATCATTTTCATCTATTCACCTTTACCCAG
>DAOWNX010000003.1 GCA_030642335.1 Caldisericota bacterium | reverse complement strand
ATTAAAATCTGAACCGATGTAATATCTGGCAATTCTGTGAGAGTGTTTACTAATCCATATACTCTTATAGCTTCTTTTCTGACACTGAGTGATGTAATTTTTGTAGCTGCTTTATTTAAATTTAACGTACATACTCCATTCTTTATGTTTACCGATTTTATGATGGTATCGCTATTTAAAGGAGAGAATAGGTCGTTTTGTGTAGGTGTTTTAAGTGCGTCTATTATTTTTATTACTGCAAGCGTATTACTGCTGGGAATTGTAATTTCTTTTTCCGTTGGTATGAGTTCTTTTCCTATCGGGTCATAGTAGTAGAGTTTTACTATAGTTTTCTTACCTGTCGTTTTCAAACGAAGATTTAAATAAAAATAGGCACCCGTTAGAACGATTGTAACAAATAAAATCAGGGCAATTAAACGGACCACTGTTTTTTTATTCTTCATGTTTTTATTGTACCTTAAAAATTATTTTTTTAAACATATTTTTTAGAGAGCTATATTCTTAGGTAACAATGTTTTACATTTTTTTTAATTTCTTCACAAAATGTATGCATTTCTTCTTTAGAAAAAGCTTTTTCATTTTTGAATTTTTCAGAAACTGTTTTATCGTAGTGTGCGTTTTGCAGATAGTATCGTTTTGCTCCTTTTATAAGTAGTCCAATTTTTCTGAAACTGTCTTTTGTATGAATTTTTTTTATCGCTGTGGTTCTAAATTCATAATCTGGAGCATATTGCATTATAATATTTATACTTTCACTGATCTTATTTGTATTTACTATCGTTCCGCAGGCTTCCGAGTAGTTTTCAAGAGGTGCTTTTATATCCATAGCAAAATAATCAACGAGCTGCTCGTCTATTAATTTCTTAATGATATCTGGGTTTGAGCCATTTGAGTCGATCTTGATAAGATACCCCATTTTTTTTATCTGTTTAATTATTTTTGGCAGGTCTTCTTGTATAGTAGGTTCTCCTCCAGTTAATTCTACAGCTTCAAGTAAGCCCTTTCTTTTTTCTAAAAATGAAAGTACCTCGGTGCAGGAGATGGGTGATTCAAAGAGGTGGGGTAATACGAGTTCGGGATTGTGGCAATATGGGCATCTGAAATCACATCCCTGAGTGAATATGATAGCGCATGTTTTCCCAGGATAGTCGATTAAGGAAAACTTATTAAACCCACCAATACTTATTGTATTTTTTGTCATTTTTTATTCATCGCGGAATTTTTGTTGATAATATCTTGGGTTCCATTTGGGCAAACAAAAAACATTTACAGCCAGAAAGTATATGAGTCTTCATTAGTCCTCCTTTTCTAACATTTTACTATTTTTTTATCTTCTTGCAATAAATGTCTAATCATTTAAAATAGTTACTTGGTGAGATGTGATATGTATGGAATAATTGGACTTGGAAATGTTGGAGAAGAATACAAAGATACCAGGCATAATACTGGGTTTATGGTGATTGATGCTTTGGCTTTGAAGTGGAAAATTACACTAAAAAAGGTGAAATATTTTTCGTTTTATGGCAAAGGAACAGTTAAACGGGGCAGAAATAAGGAAGCAGTTGTATTGGTGAAGCCCATTACATATGTGAACCTTTCAGGAAGAGCTGTAAAGCCATTTATTGACGATTTAATGCTCCCTGCCTCTCACCTTATTATTATTCATGATGATCTTGATATTCCAATCGGGAAGTTTAAAATAAAAATAGGCGGAGGGGCCGGGGGTCATAAAGGTATTACTTCTGTTCTTTCGCTTGTCGAGTCAAATTTTATCAGAATCAAAGTAGGAATAGGAAGACCTCTAGCAAAAACTGAAACAGTGGATTATGTGCTTTCCCAGTTTAGTCTTGAGGAAAAAGTCATAATGAGCCAAGTTATAAACGATGTTACGGAAGCAATTGAATTGGTTATTTTTGAAGGCATTGAGAAGGCACAAACAGTTTATAATAGATGAAATTTGAAGATCTGTTTGAAAATTCTGAAAGGATAATTCAAACTTTAGACAAAGAAAAAGTTTTTATTTCACCAGATTTTGGTGTATTAGTAAAAGCAATTGCCAATGAACTAAAGGACGACAACATTGTTATTGTCACAAGAGATTTCGAAGATGCGAAACTACTTAAACGTATTATTCCCAACAGTTTACTAAATCCTGAATTTGGGTTGCATTTATTTGAAAACGGTTTTGTAAGTGAAGACAGAATTGCCAAAAAGATTGAATTTCTTAATTCATTTTACAAAAAAGAGGGAAGAAAAATTATTATCTCTTCTTTAAAAGGCCTGTTCGACCCCATAATCCCAAAGAAATATGTTAAAGAGCTTCATGTTAAAAAAAATGAAAAGGTAAGTATTAGCAAACTTTCTCACACTCTTAGCAAGTTTGGTTACAAACGAACTTTAGAAGTAACGGAACGTGGCGAATTTTCGGTAAAGGGCAATATTGTTGATACCTATACGTTTACTCATGAAAAACCCATTCGGGTGCTTTATGGAGAAGAAGACGAAATAGAAGTACTAAAATTTTTTAACATAGAGACAAGGCGGTCAGAAAGTGTTCTTTCTTCCATTGAACTGTATCCTATTAATTATTTTCTTTTCCCGGAAGGAATATGGAAGAAGGCCTTAGAACGAGTGAAATTATGCTTAAGAAATAAGAAAAATGAATATTTAAAGGATTCAATAATGGAAGATTTCGCTGCTTTAAGGGCAGGCGATACGATAGGAATCAACTATTACTTCCAATTTTTTTTAAACAAAGGCATTGTCTCGTATCCATCTCTTATCGATGAAATTAATTGCTTCACAAAAATAATTTACAAAACAATTGATACTAAGAACTTCATGCGAGAAACAAAAGAAGTATATGAGAAGAGTGTGGACACAGGTGAAATCATTCCTTTTTCTCTAGATATTATTGAAAAAGGCTTAGAATCGATAGAAAAAGGGAAAATTGTGTACTTAAGTAAGTTTCCCTTTTCTGAGAAATATATTGGATTGCCTATAAAACCTTTCTCAGAAAATTTTCTCGCACTTTCTTCTTTTAAAGATTTTATATTGAATTATCTTGACGAAAAAAACATAATTATTATTACTGAGGAATACGAGCGAGTGAAGGAATTACTTGATATTTATGAGATTTCGTCATCTAAAACACAGAAACTACGACTAATAGACGGGTACATGGAGCAAGGAATAGAAACCGAAAAAGTTTTAATTTTGACTGACAAAGAATTGTTTCCGCATTATAAAATACACAAACCGGCAAAAAAATTATTGTCTAGCAAAAGAATTGCGAGCGTTGAAGAGTTAGAAACAGGCAATTATGTTGTCCATAAAGATTTTGGTGTAGGGATATTTAAAGGACTTGTAAAACTTAAAATGGGAGACAGTGAAAGCGAATACCTTCTTATAGAGTATAGAGATGGTGAAAAATTATATGTTCCAATGGAAAGGATAGGCTTTGTCGAAAGGTATATAGGTGATAGAAGAATTATTTCACTAAATAAACTTTACGGTAAAGAGTGGGGGAATATAAAAGAGGAAGCAAAAGAGAATGCGCAAAAACTTGCAAGGAAGCTTTTACATGTACAGGCTGAAAGGGCCTTGAATGGTGGATTTTCATTTAAGTCCTTTAGAGAGGAAGAAAAAATCTTAGATCTCTCTTTTCCTTACGAATTGACAGATGACCAAGAGGTAGCATTAGAAGAAGTGATGTCAGATATGGAAGCAGATAAACCAATGGATAGGTTGGTATGCGGTGATGTTGGTTATGGTAAAACTGAAATTGCAATAAGAGCCGCTCTTAGGGTCGTGATGAACGGGAAACAAGCGGTAGTGCTTGTGCCAACTACAATTCTTGCCATGCAACACGGAAGAATTTTTAGAGAACGGCTTCATCTTTTTCCAATTGAGGTTGATGTGCTCTCACGTTTTACATCTAAAGGAAATACGAGGACAATATTGAAAAAATTGAGAGGAGGAACCCTGGATATATTAATTGGTACACATCGAGTTTTATCAAAAGATGTAAAGTTTGAAAATTTAGGGTTGCTCATTATCGATGAAGAGCAAAAATTTGGTGTCCGAGACAAAGAAAAGATTAAGGGGCTTTGTGCAAACATTGATATTCTTACTCTTACTGCAACACCAATTCCGCGCACATTGCATTCTTCTTTAATCAACTTGAGATCCATCTCGCTTATCAATACTCCGCCTGTGGGGAGATTTCCTATAAAAACATTTGTGATGCCTTTAAATTGGGAAGTTATCGTGAAAGCAATTCAGTTTGAGCTAAATAGAAAAGGGCAGGTGTTTTTTGTTCACAATAAAATTGAAGATATCTATGAGTTTACTGAGAAGTTAAAGAGCTTATTAAAAGATACTAGCGCAAGAATTAACGTTGTGCATGGAAAGATGGATAAAGAGGACATTGAGCAGGTCATGCTTTTATTTTATCAAGGAAAATTAGATGTACTTGTTTCTACGACAATTATAGAAAACGGACTCGACATACCTACGGTGAATACATTAATTGTAGATACTGCTGAGAATTTTGGGCTTTCGCAGATGTATCAATTAAGAGGAAGAATAGGACGATCTCATATTAATGCATTTGCATATTTCTTTTTTACGAAAAATAAAAGCTTAAAAGCTGTTGCGGAAGAACGGTTGGAAACGATAAAGGAATTTGAAGGCAAAGGAGCAGGGATAAAAATTGCCATGAAAGACCTTGAGATAAGAGGAGCGGGAAATATGCTCGGAAAAGAACAGCATGGACACATTGTATCTGTTGGTTATAATATGTATGTGAATTTACTTGATGAAGCAGTAGCAGAGCTTAAGGGTAAAAAAATAATTGAAACGAAAGATGTTTTAGTACGATTGAAGGATAAATACTATATTCCTTCTAGATATATTTCAGTAAATAGTGAAAGAATGAATTACTATAGAAGAATTACTGGAGCAAAAGATTCATTAGAAATTAACAATATTGGAGAGGAGATTGTTGATAGGTTTGGAAAAATTCCCCTCGAAGTGGAAAATTTATTGAAAATAGGTATTATAGAAGCTGATGCACGTGATATAGGTATAGAGGAAATATTCCAGGAAGGGAAGAGGGTATTCTTCAGTATAGATAAAAAGAATACTCTTTCTCTGGAAAAGGTTAAGCTGTTTCTTGATAAAAGTAAAAAAGCGAGATTTGGAGAAGATTATCTTTCTTTTGAGACGGGGAAAGATATAATTGTAGAAGTGTTGAATGCGTTAAATATACTTAGAGGGGAAAGAAATTATGCTAAATTGGATTATTAAAATCGAGGTTGCTGTAGATTCGGCACCTTTAAAAAATAAGATGAAAGATGCACAGAAAGAAAGAGTTAAGGCAATCATTTTGCTTGCAAACGAACCTATTCCTAAAGAACGAATTCCTTACAACCTGGAGCATAAATGTTTTTCTGCTGATATTTTTTTACAGTCCGATCTAATTGAATTAAGAGAATTTTTTCTTTACTCTGGATTTTTGAAGCGAATAAGGTTCCCGTTTGTTATTTATTATGAAAACGATTTGCCTTCAGCATCTATGTTGGCTGCTCTCTATTTGGTATACAATGGGGAAAAAGTTGTTAATGCTATTAAAACGGTGGAGAGTAAAGTTATATTAAACTGGACAGATGAACAGAAGGATTTTATGTACAATATAGCAGATCATATAAAACTATTTTACTTAAATAAAAGAATGACCAAGTTCTATGAGACAGATATGCAGGTTCAACTGTTGCGAAAGCTGTGTCCATGGGATAGAGAACAAACGCATAAATCGCTTATTCCTGAACTTATAGAGGAGCCGTTAGAACTTGCACAGGCAATAAAAAAGGAGTCATTTTCCTCTATAACAGAGGAATTAGGGGATGTGCTGCTTCAAATTCTTTTACATAGCGTAATTGGGGAAGAAGAGGGAAAGTTTAGCCTGGATGAAGTTTTAGATGGACTTTTCGACAAGATGTATAGGAGACATCCACATGTATTTGGCGAGAGTAGTGTAAAGCAAAGCAATGAAGTATTAAAACAGTGGGAAGCGATTAAAAAGATAGAAAAAAATGGTCGTTCCGTAGATATAGCTAAAGTGCTTGCAGGTTTAATTACTGCATTTGATATACAGGATGAAGCACGGAAACGTGGATTTGACTTTTCTCACATCGATCAAATTATACAGAAAGTGAAGGAAGAGTTGGATGAGGTTAAAATGGAGATTGAGCAAGGGAAAGATCCGGCTAGTGAAATAGGGGACCTTCTTTTTTCTGTGGTAAACCTTTCCAGATTTTCGGATGTGGATCCTGCACATGCTTTATTTCTTTCCATGGAAAAGTTTAGGGAAAGATTTGAAAAAATTAGAGAAAAAACAGATAATAAGATAGAAAAATTTTCGGATGAGCAACTTGATAAAATTTGGGAGCAAATAAAAAAGGATGAACGAAGAGAAAAAAATTAGCGGTAAACAGTTAGTAAAAGAAACGGTCTATGCAATTCTTGCAGGTATTGTAGGCATTATATTTGTTTCAATTATCACGCATAATTGGAATTTTATTTCAATGATAAAAGCGTTTAAAGTTTCCTATCTTGTTTTTGCTTTTTCTTTAATGTTTTTTGATTGGATTATTGAAGCATACGTGATAAAAATCATTGCAAATGCACTTGAGTATAAGATAGTATTTAAGGATTGTTTGAATATATTTCTCATAGGAGGGTTTTTTTCTCGTATTACTCCTTTTGCCGGAGGGGGAGGAGAACCGTTTCAGATATTCTTACTTTCGCGAGACAATGCGGTAAAACCAGGAGATTCTACAGCCATTGTTGCTATTAAAACATTTATTGGAACGTTTACACGACTTTCTGTTTTTGCACTTCTTCCCATGTGGATTGCTCTTACAAAAACACAATGGCATCTTTCTAAGGCAATTAATAATTTGATAAACACAGGGATAATTCTTACTTTAATATTTTTTTTATTTTTTATTTTTTCTGTGTTTAAACCGCATATCGTTGAAAAATGGATAGAAAATTTATCAAGGAAAAAGTTTTTTAGAAGAATCATTCCTAAGGTAAAATTGGAAAGTTCCATAGAGCAGATGAGAAAGATAGTTGTAGATTTTGAAATAGCACGCAACAAAATGTTTAAATCGCGAAAAGTGTATCTATTGCATGCTTTTATATTAAGCTTTGTAGCCTGGGGTTTGGTGTTGTTTACTCCCGTGATTCTTCTCAGGGGATTAGGTGTGCAGTCTCCGTGGCCACAAATTGTTATTACAGCCCTCATTTTTTTTATTGCTTCGGCTTATATACCCACACCGGGCGGGAGTGGCACTGCAGAGATAGGAATTTTGGCTCTATTTGCAGGGCTTATTCCACAGCCGCTTATTGGTGTGTTTGTCATTGTTTGGAGAGTATTTTCTCATTATTTGCTAATTATTTTTGGTGGAGTAACGACCTGGATCAATCTTTCTAAAAAGAAAAAATCTAAACCCCACTAAATAATCTATCTCCTAAAAAGTTTGGGAGATGAGCTTTAATTATTTTTTTATAAACTGCTTCTATGTCATATTGAAAACGTACAATTTCCATAGTGTTGTAAGAAGTATCATAGACTGCAAAGGCAGCTTCAGGATTTCCATCTCTTGGTTGTCCTACACTCCCAACATTAATGAGGTATTGGTTGTCTTTTTGTAGTATAAATTTACAACCTTCTATGCAAGAATAATAACTTATTTTTTTATTTTTAGTTTGTATAAAATAGCCTGCAACATGCGAATGACCGAAAAATCCAATCTGGGTTTTGATGTCTGTAAAGTTTTTTACTGCGTCTTGTGCGGTTATTAGATATTTAAAAGGGTTTTTCTCATCAAATATTCCATGAAAAATAGTAAAATTTTCTTGCTCTAAAAAAAAAGGAAGATTTTTAAGAAAGGTTTTTGAATTTTTGGAAAGATTTTTTCTTGTCCATCTGATGGCAAGGCGTGCGTAAGTATTAAAAGATTGTTCTTCATTTGTATAATTTATGGCATAATCATGGTTTCCTATAACTGAATGAATGGGGAGTTCTTTAAATATTGTTATGCATTCTTCAGGATCAGGCCCATATCCCACAATGTCTCCGCAACATATGATTGATTCAACGCCTTTGTCTTTTATTTTACCGATTGCAGCGTTAAGGGCTTCCACATTACTATGTATATCTGAAATAATTCCATATTTCATGTTGTTATATTGTGTAAAATGTTTATCCTCCTTTTTCAGAATTATATCATTTCTTTTGTAATTTCATATATTTTTATACAAACAAAATAGGCCAGGTATATTTAAATCCCCGACCTATTATATGATGATTTTAATTTGAAATTAAGATTTCTTTGTAAATTCTGTCTTTCCACCCTTTTTAACAAAATGACAGGCTGTAAAGTGACCATTTCCTATATCAACTAATTGAGGTGTTTTTTCTGCACAAATATCCTGCGCATATATACAGCGAGTTCTGAATACGCATCCTGAAGGTGGATTTATTGGCGAAGGAATATCGCCTGCCAGGATAATTCTTTCCTTTTTAATTTCAGGGTCAGGAATTGGTATGGCTGAGAGCAGAGCTTGTGTATATGGATGTAAAGGATTATTAAAGAGTTCCATTGTATCTGTAATTTCCATTAATTTGCCTAGATACATTACCCCAATCCTATCGGAGACATGTCTTACTACAGCCAAATTGTGCGCAATAAATAAATAAGTGAGGGAAAGTTTTTGTTGAAGATCCATTAATAAATTCAGCACTTGAGATTGAATGGATGCATCCAGTGCTGAAACTGGCTCATCTGCAACAATGAATTTTGGATTAAGCACAATAGCCCTTGCTATACCTATTCTTTGTCTTTGGCCTCCAGAAAATTCATGTGGGTATCTATGCAAATATCCCGGGCGTAGTCCCACAACTTGCATTGCTTCTACTACTCTTTCTTCCTGTTCTTTTTTATTACCTACACGATGTACAACCAATGGTTCTCTAATAATTTCTCCGACTGGAAGACGAGGGTTTAGCGAACCATATGGATCTTGAAAGATGATTTGCATATCTCTTCTCAAAGGTCTCATTTCGGATGCAGAAAAGTTTGTTATATCTATATCTTCTGCGATAATTTGTCCAGCTGTGGGTTTAATTAACTTTAAAATCGTTTTTCCAGTAGTGGTTTTGCCACTTCCGCTTTCTCCTACAAGAGAAAATGTTTCTCCTTCGAAAATACTAAACGATATATCGTCAACAGCTTTTACCCAGGCGATTGGCTTACTGAAAACACCACCTACAACAGGGAAGTATTTTTTTAGATTTTTGACTTCCAATATTGATTTTTTCATTATTTGGATACCCCCTTGGTGTTTTCTACCGGATGGAAACATCTTACCAGATGACCTGGTTCGATTTCTTTTAGCTCCGGTATGTTCTTTCTACATTCATCTGTTGCAAATGGACATCTTGGATGAAAATAGCATCCTTTTGGCATGCTATATGGACTTGGTATCATTCCTTCAATTGCAGGCAGTGGTTGTTTTGTTTTTTTACTAATTAAGCTTGGTATGGATTTTAGAAGCCCATATGTGTAAGGGTGTCTCGGATCTTTAAATATATTTTTTACAGATGAGTATTCTACAATTTTTCCCATATAGGCTACTGCGACGGTGTCTGCCATTTCAGCAACAAGGGCAAGGTCATGTGTGATAAAAAGAATAGCTGTGTCAATTCTTTTCTGCAAATCTTTCATTAATTCCAGAATTTGTGCTTGAATCGTCACATCCAGTGCAGTTGTTGCCTCATCAGAGATGAGGAGATCTGGATTGCAAGACATTGCCATAGCAATCATTGCCCTTTGTCTCATTCCGCCGCTCATCTCATGCGGATATTCATTGAATCGCTTTTTTGGATCAGGGATGCCTACAAGATCAAGCATTTCTATCGTTTTCTTTTTTGCTTCTTCTTCATTTACATCCTGATGTATAAGAATTGCTTCCATAACTTGATCTCCGATAGTATATACTGGATTTAATGCGGTCATTGGCTCCTGGAATATCATTGCTATTTCTGAACCTCTAATTTTTCTCATTTCTTCTTCACTTTTTTTAAGAAGGTCTTCTCCTTTAAATATTATTTCTCCTCCTGCATTTTTGCCGGGTTGATCTACTAATCTAAGAACTGAAAGCGACGCTACACTTTTGCCGCACCCGCTTTCCCCTACGAGACCCAAAACTTCGCTTTTATGAAGTTTTAGATTTATACCATCAACTGCTTTTACTATTCCATCGTCCGTGTAGAAGTATGTTTTTAAATTTTTTACTTCTAATAAAAGTTCTTTTTCCATTTTTCTCACCTCTACCTATAAAGCCTTGGGTCTAATGCATCACGCAGCCCGTCACCTAAAAAGTTAAATGCAAGTGTGGTTATCAAAATTGCAATTCCAGGCCACCACATAAGCCAGGGAGCAGTAAGCATAAAGGTTTGGGCTCCATTTAACATGTTACCCCAGCTTGGAGTAGGTTGTCTTATTCCTAACCCTAAGAAAGAAAGCGTTGCTTCATAAATGATGTTACCGGCAATTGCAAGAGTGGAAGCAACAATTACAGGGGCCATTGTGTTGGGAAGGAGGTGTATAATCATTATTCTTGCGGGGCTTTCTCCTATTGCTTTTGCTGCTTCTGTAAACTCCTGTTCTTTTAAAGAAAGCACTTCTCCTCTTACCAGCCTTGCTACACCCATCCAGCTAAAAACTGAAATGATAAATATGATTGCAGCGAGCGATCCGCGAATTACTGCGGCTAAAACAACCATTATAGGAAGAACAGGAATGGAAAGCATAAAGTCTGTGAAACGCATAATAAGCATATCTGCTATCCCACCAAAATACCCTGCTATTAGTCCAAAAAATAGGCCTATTGATGCCCCTACAAAGCTACATATAAATCCTACTGCAAGAGAAACGCGTCCTCCATATAGTATTCTCGACCAGGCATCTCTTGCCATGTTATCTAATCCCAATGGATGTCCAGGTCCTGGGGGTGCAAGTTCTGGGCGTGCAATCCAGGGAACAGATTTTATATATGTGTAAGGGTCGTTTCCAAACGAAAGTGGTTTTGCTAATACTACTACTAAAATTAAAAGTCCAAGTACGAAGAGTGCTATCATTGCAAGATGATGTTTTCTAAGTCTCTGGAATACTTTTCTCCAGTAACTGTAGGTTTCTGAAGTAGTTGTTCCGCCGTCTATGTATGTATTTTTTGCCATGGCATCCTCCTAACTATACCTTATTCTTGGGTCAACAACTGCATACAATATGTCCGCAATGAAATTTCCAAGTACAACTAATATTGCAAAAATCGTTATGAGAGCCATTGCAACAAATACATCCTGAGACATAACTGCTTTAAAAGTGAGTCTTCCTATGCCATCGATTGCAAAGACTGTTTCGGTTATCATTGCTCCACCAATCAAGCCTGGAAATGACAAGCCTATCAGTGTAATAATCGGTATAATTGCATTTCTAAATGCATGTTTGTAAGTTACAGTTCTACTATTTACTCCTTTAGCTTTTGCTGTCCTTACATAATCTTGATGTTTTACTTCAAGCATAGAAGATCTCATATAACGAAGCCATGCCCCCATTTGGAATACTACAAGTACAAAGATAGGTAGAGCGAGGTGCCATGCAGTATCTAAGAACCGTTTTATAGCTGGTGCATCTTTAAACTCGGTGGGTAGACCATTAATTGTTATGAAAGCAGAATGCGCACCCGCTGCAGGGAACCAGTGAACTTTTACAGCTAAAAGATACATTAACATAATGCCGAACCAGAAAGTTGGCATCGACATGCCAAAAAATGCAAAAAAAGTTAAGACATAATCTGAAATTGAATATTGGTGAAGTGCCGAATAAACTCCTAATGGTATTGAAATAACGACAGCCAGAATCATTGAAGTGGCGGAAAACGCCATTGTTATGGGGATCCTTGACTTTACTACTTCTATTACATTTCTGCCCGGTGCTAATATTGATAGACCCCAGCCTGCTTTTGGATAGATAAAATCTTTTAACCAGTATATAAATCTTATGAAAAGTGGTTCATCCCAATGCCATATATGTCTTAGTCTCTGTATGTCTTCTGGGCGGACGTGAGGGTTAATGATTAATGTTGCAAATGGGTCTCCCATTTTAGAAACGAGCCAGAAACTGACAAACGCAATGGCAAAAAGGACCGGTATCAATTCCAAAGCGCGCCTTATCAAATAATTTTTCATCTGCGTAATTCCTCCTATTATGCAGTTAAAGAGGGAAAGACTGTAGCCTTTCCCTCTTTATAACTACGATCTTCTTATCTTTTTATCTTTACTTCTCCCAGTACCAGTATTGAGCATTGTGTGAACTTGGTGTTATAGCATTGAGGTCATACTCTTCGGTGCCTATGAGCCCTTTACGAATCGCCCAGACTGATACATGCAAGTTGAGGTAAAGCTCTGGAAGCTGGTCGTAAACGATAGCCTGTATTTTCTTTGAGGCATCGATTCGAATAGCATCATCAACAGAATCATTACAAATTGTTAACCATTTATCTAATTCCGAGTCACGAATGCGTGTATAGTTCTGGCCAGCCCAGCCGTTTTCTTCGGTAGGAATTTGGTCAGTGTGATAAAGTGTGTATGAACAAATTCCCGCTGGATCTGAGCCCCACGCAAATAGGCAAGCCTGGAAATTGCCATCATACCAGGTGTCAATCATTGGACCCCAGCTCATTGGCTTGTAACTTCCAGAAATTCCGAGATTATCTTTCCAGTATTTAAGCATGAATTCAATTTGTTGTTCACGCACTGCATATCCTGCTGGGCCTTCAATTTCAATAGTAACTTCCTTTCCTTCTGGATTGATTAAAGCGCCGCTGCTGTTCCAGGTGTAGCCTGCTTTTGTAAGTATATCTTTTGCTTTTGCGGGGTCATATGGATACATGCCAACAAGGTCTTTATTAAACGCAGTCATTCCACCTGGCATTGGCCCATATGAAAGATCTCTCTTACCACTAAATATTTTTCTGCTCATTTCTTTCCTGTCTAATGCAAACATTAATGCTTTACGCAGCTTCACATCTTTCATGATTGGGTCATCAAGGTTTAAAGTAACATGTTCCCAGTAAACAGATTGTACGAAACGAATGTCAAATGTTCTGGTTAAGCCATTTTTTTCTGCTGCGTCGGCCTGTGGTACGTCAATTCCAATGCCAGGCATTGTCATATCAAGTTTACCTGCCAGAAGCTGCATAAGCATCGTGTTTGTATCCGGTGTCACATAATAAACAAATGTATCAATGAGGCCTTCTCCTGCCCAGTAATTTGGATTCTTTTCTAAAATAATGTAGTTTCCGGGAGACCATGTTTTAACTTTATATGGTCCGCTGGATACTGGATGCAAATTGTAGTCGCATGAGTTGATATTTTCTGGATTTGAATCTAAAATTGGTTTTAAGATGTGTGCAGGGTAAACGTCAGCACCGAGTGGACTGTACTGAGCCCAGATAGAAGGTGCTGTCCAGTAGACAACGAGTGTATAATCATCCGGTGTTTCAACTTTTGCTACTTTTTCCGCAACATCTCTTGATACAACCTGTACAGCATTATTTAAATACATTTCCCAGCCGAATACATAATCTTTTGCTGTTACTGGCTGACCATCTGCCCATTTGATACCCTTTTTGAGCTTCCATGTCGTTTTCATTGTGCCGTCTTCATTGATAATCCATGTACCGTTGGATACGCTTGGAATATAGTCTGATTGAACAGGATAAAGTTTTCCTGACGGGAGAGTAGTTGAAGAGCCTTCTGAGACTACTCCCATTACTTCATACATTACTGCACTTGAGTCAAGTGCTTCAAAAAGAGTTTTAGGTTCTTCAGAAGTTGCAATAGAAACTTGTCCACCTTTTACTGGCGGTTTAAGAACCATATAGATTGAATATGCGCATTCTGCTCTTGTTCCGGCAGCTTTTGGCCTGATGTTTCTTTCTTTATCCCATTTAAGAAGTTGTGCATCAGGTCTTACTGCAAGTGTCATTGCTCCTCTTGCCCATGAAGAAACTTTTGCTTCATCATTAGAGAAGGTTGCAATGATAAGGCTTGAAGAATGTGACGCTGCTTCTTTGCCTAATACTCTAATTTCAAGAACGGCAAGTTGTTCTCTTGTAATTGGATCTGCGGGTCCAAATTTGCCGCCTCCATAACCTTTGATGTAGCCTGCTTTTGATGCAGCTTCTACATAGCCATACGACCAACGTGATTTTGAAACATCGTTATAAGTTGGTGTTGCTGGCTTGGACAGCGAGAGGCCTTTTGCTACAACAATCATTTTTGCGAACTGTTCACGTGTTACAGGATTTTCTGGTTTAAATGTTCCATCCGGGAAACCTACTATTACTTTTTGTGCAACAAGGTAGTCAATATGTTTTTTTGCCCAGTAATTTACTGGAACATCCGGGAAACCTGCCGCACTTACTGAAGCCGGCCTTACCGCGAAAAACACCAACACCATCATTACTGCAAGTGTTAAAGCTAATACTTTTTTCATACTTTTTCCTCCTTTAAGATTTGTTTTTCTTACTTCTTTTTACATTTTTTTGCCTGTTTTCACCTCCCAAATTATATTACTGTAATGTTTTAAATTGACCTAATGGCCAATAGAGTATAGCAAAGTTTTCTTTAGTATACAAAATTTCAACACCTTGTCCATTTATTTTTTTAGTTTCTATTCTCACTATATCGGTTTTTTTTATTCTAACTGGTTGCATAGTTTGTTTTGATGTTTTTAGCCCCATCAAACTTGCTATGATAAGTAGCACTGAGGCAAATCCAATGGCAAGTCTTGTAAGCCCTTCTTTTTTTAGTTTTCTTAGTTCGTTATTTACTAATTTGTCTTTTTTGAGTTGAGATAAAAATGTTTCTTCGAGATTATTGCGGAAATTGTTATCAGGAGTTTCGTCTCCTTTTTTGAGAAACAGTGCAATGTCAGCTATGGATAAAAGATCCACATCATCATTTAACTCTTTATAGTTTGGAGATTTCTCTTCCATTAGGTGCTCTATAAAGTTTGAAATGCTTTGTTCTTTTTCCTTATTGATTTGCATTTTTTATTCTCTCCTTAACTTTTTCTTTTAAGGCGTTCAATGCTCTAAATTGCATTACCTTTATAGCGCCTTCATTTTTTCCAAGTGTTGCAGCAATTTCGCGAATACGCTTTTTCTTGAAGAACCTTAATTTAATAATTTCTCTATACTGTTTTGGAATTTTCTGCAACTCTTCGTTAATTATCTCTTCTATTTCCTTTCTCTCTATCATAATGTATGGGTCATCAATTGGTGGAAGTAGCACATTTCCCCATTTTTCTTCGAGCGGAAGAATTTCTATGCCTGCATTTTTTCTAAACAGATCTCTTATAGCGTTTCGCTCTATGCTGTATACCCAAATATCTAATCCTTCGTTCATCCTGCTTTCATATGTATCTAAATTTTTAAAAATTTTAAAAAATGTTTCTGAGGTAATGTCCTCAGCTTGTTCTCTGTTTTGTAGTTTTCTATAAGCATACTTATATATTTTAGGGAAAAACATTTTATAAAATTCTCTAAATGTTTTTTCATCTCCTGAAACAATTTTCTTAATAAAAACAATTTCTTCTCTTTTTTCCAATTCCTCACCTATATAAACGTAATTTTTTAAAAAAGGTTACACTTTCTTATTTTTCCGTTTCGTTTATGATTTTTCCCTCTGCTACTATATGTGGCGTTCTTACAACGGTGATAGCGTTTCTGGTATCTGGGATTTCTGCAACGATTTTTTCTGCATCTCTATAAATACGTGTTTCCATAAATTGTACCTTTTCCCCATTCAATACATAGATGCCTGTTTTCCCATCTTTCTGTACTATATCTTTATCTGTAATAACTATCCCGTTTGTTTTGGTATATTGTACTAAAAAAATATTTTTGTTCAATATGCACTCCAAATAGTCATATACTTTGCATACAACAAATTTGTTTCCTCTAAAAATAATGTTTCCAGCTATAAGTGTATTATTTTGGAATTGGCTGAAGTACAGCGTATTTATATTCTCGGGAATATTTATATTTTCAAGATACAGATATGCAAATTCGTTTGGAATAATTGTTGCGACTATTTCTCCGTGATGTATAAATTCTCCCGGATAGATTGTATCAAATTCATTTTTATTCATTGAATTATTATTTAAATCTGGCGGAAAATTAAAATCATAATTTTTATATCGAGCCCATTGTAAGATTCCTTTCCCAGGAGACAATAAATCTACTACAGTTTCTTTGTCTTTAATCCTCCCTATAACTTCGTTTTTGATAACAAATACTCCATCCTCTATAATTGGTTCCAATATTCCATCTATTTGTGCCAAAGCAGGTTTCATATCGAACAATACGAAACCTTCAGCTCTGATCTTTAGCCAGATAGTTTGTACTTTGATATTTTCTACTTTAATATGGGAAGTTTTGGAATAAGCAAGAATGTTACTCCCAGCAGAAATGATGAGAATTATAGACAAAAGGAATAAGGAAATATTTACAAGTAATTTTATTCCTGATAGTTGATTCATTTATTCAGTTGTTTTCTTTCTTCTTATAAATGCAGGGGTTTCAAAATTGCCGATATCGATACTTTCGCTATCAATATTAAGCACCTTCATTTTTTTACTTACTTGAGCAGATTTGTCAAAACCAGCGGCAATTACAGAAATATAGATCTCATCTGTAAGTGACTCATCTATTGCTGTACCAAAGATTATATTTGCATCGGGAGAAGCCGATTCGGTTATTACTTTTGTAGCTTCGTCTACTTCAAACAGTGTGAGGTCTTTGCCCCCTGTGATGTTGTAGAGAACTCTGTCTGCCCCAGTCAAAGAAAATTCCAATAGTGGGCTTTTTATTGCTGCTCTTGCAGCTTCTGTTGCTCTATTTTCTCCATGTCCGTTTCCCATGCCGAGCCATGCTGTTCCGGCATCTTTAAGTGTTGTTTTAACATCTGCAAAGTCTACATTGACCAGACCTGGCATTGTAATAAGGTCCGAGATGCTTCTTACTGCATGATACAATATATTATCTGCTAGTTTAAATGCATCGTTGATTGTAGTTTTTTTATCCACGAGTTTTAATAATCTGTCGTTTGATATTGTTATGACAGTGTCTACTTCCGGTGTAAGCTCTTTTATTCCATTTTCGGCAACTTCCATTCTTTTTCTTCCTTCAAATTTAAAGGGCTTTGTTGCTATTGCTATTGTGAGGATGTTCATTTCTTTTGCAATGGATGCAATAACAGGGGAAGCCCCAGTACCAGTGCCTCCACCCATGCCAGCCGTGATAAATACAAGATCGGTACCCTCTAAAATTTTTTTAAGTTCTTCCTTGCTTTCCTCCGCAGATATCTTTCCTATTTCAGGATAAGAACCTGCACCCAATCCTCCTGTTGTCCTTGCGCCTATTTGCACTTTTTTTTCTGCTTTATTTAATGCAAGTACTTGTACATCAGTGTTTATTGCGATGAATTCTACTCCTTTTATTCCTTCATCCATCATTCTATTTATAGCGTTGCTTCCTCCGCCACCAATACCTATTACACGAATTTTTGCTTGGGCGCTTACCCACGGATCAAGCATTATTATCAGCCTCCTTTATTAACCAAATATGTCTTTTACCCAAGATAAATGTTTTAAAAAGTCCATCTTCTTATGCTTTGCCATCTCGTTTTCTATTGCAAACTTTATGAGCCCTACACTAGTTGAATATGCAGGGCTGTGTAGAAATTCTGCAATTGCAAAATTTCCATCTGGATAACCAATTCTAGCAGGAATTTCAATAATTTCACTTGCTCTTTCAACAAAATTTTTAAGTAGAGAACATCCTCCAGTAATAACAATACCAGCAGGAATATTGTTCCAGTATCCCGACTTCATCAATTCCAGGCGTATACCTTCCAATATTTCATCGGATCTTGAAGTAATGATATTGCCAATAAAATCTAGAGACACTTTTCTTTTTTCGGTGCTACCAAATTTATCTATTTCTATTTCACCTGTTGGATTATTATTCTCTGTTTCAACAAAGCCATGATTTTTTTTAATTGATTCTGCTTCCTCTAAAGGTATCCTTAATCCGTATGCAATATCTTTTGTAATGTATTCTCCCCCAATCGGCAGTACTGAGGTATGAGCAATATTCCCGTTTGCAAAAATTGCAAGATCACCTGTACCTGCCCCAATATCTAATAGAGCAACACCTAATTCTTTTTCTTCTTCATTAATTATTGCACATGATGATGCAAGGGATTGGAGCACAAATCCGTTTAGCTCGAGGTCTGCCATGCGAATGCATTTTTTAATGTTGTGGAGCGACGTTGTAGAGCCCGTTATAATATGTACTTCTTCTTCTAATTTTATACCTGACATGCCAATCGGGTTTCTTATTCCATCTTGACCATCAATAATAAACTGTCTTGGTAATACATGGACAATATCCTGATTTGGTTGAAGTAGAAGTACTTTTGCAGATTCTTCTACTCGCCTTATATCTTCTTTTGTTATTTCTCTTCCTTCTTTCGATATGACAATTATGCCCTTATTATTTAACGAATATACATGGTTTCCGCTTATAGAGACGTAAACAGGCGTAGCTTTTTTGCCAGCCATTGTTTCGGCCTGTTTTTTGGCTGCTGTAATGGCTTCGGCAGCTTTGTTCAAATCTGTTACTACCCCTTTATTTATACTTCTACTGGGAACTGACCCTACGCCAATAATGGAAGGACGTCCATCCGTTACTTCAGCTATAAGAAATTTTATAGTGCTGCTTCCTAAGTCAAGTGCAGAAATAATTTTTTCGTTCACTTTTCCCTCCATTTAATTATAGCTTGTTCTTTGTATTGCAAATTTATTTCTTTTATTTTATATATTTCCTCATTGAATAATTCTATTACTTTTTTATATTCTTGCAACTTTTTTTT